>CAYQSL010000012.1:0-20003 GCA_964420165.1 uncultured Gammaproteobacteria bacterium
GTTGTCAGTGTGTGGTGGAGGGGGAGATGAAAATCCTAGCTCCAAGTGATGAAGTAAGCAAAACTAATTAACGACATGAAGACTTAGAGACTAGATTTAAGCTCTAACTCATAAGTAAATATCGCTGGAGTAGTAGCTCCTTTAGATTTAATTTGAATTTGTATTGGGATTTTATAGTATCCATTACTATCAGCTTTAATGCTTCTTACAATAAAAGCTTCTTCTGATGCAAAAGTAATAGGCAGCTTTATTGATCTAGTATTTCTTTTCGGACTAACAAATTTCTTTCCTGTTTTTACTAATGTAGATAAAGAATCACTGGTAACAGCTCTAATTTGTTTATCATAAATTGAATTGTCCATTAATTCTAAGTTCAAATAGTACAAAGTCTTTTTGTTATAACTCAGAACTTTTTCACTACTTACAGAAGCTTTTTTATCAACTAAACTAAAATCAAAAAATTCCTTAACTTCAAGATCAAATTCAACTTTAAATTTAGTCTTATTCTTCAGGTAGATTTTAGCTACAACAGTGTAATCATCAGGACTTAAGAACTTGATATATCCTGAGCTTAAATTAGTGCTAGTAACATCAATTAAGCCATCATTATTTAAATCCCACTCAATCTTCTCGACGACGGCTGCTAATGAAGCAGAACTGACAGCCGCTTTTTGTATATAGAAACTACCGCTTTGATTTGAGAAAAGTTCCGCTTGATTCGATTGAATCGTATATCCGAATGAAGCTCCATCTTCAAAGCCTTCTTCTGTTTCAACAGGATCTTCATCCTCAGTTTCAGGAGGAGTACTAGTTTTAGTACCTTTAATTACTTTGAATTTAGCCGCTTGAGAAGTAATCGAAGTAGGTATAATCTGAATTTCATTGAATGGATCATTGAATTCTTGTCCGATGCCGAAAGTTCCAGTTGGGAAAATATCATAAGTACTGGTGGAAGTAATATTGAATTCTTTAAAATCATTTCTAAAGAGAATTGAGTTATTGAGAATATTGTCATTATTAAGATAGATTTGAATTCCATTGTAATTAAGAGTATTCAATTCATATGATTGAACTTCAAGGTTTACAGGTTGCCTAAATTCAACGACGTAATATGTTCCATCTTTTCGTTTAATTTTTACTGACTTTAAAGAAGTGAAATCATTATTAGCTAAAGGCACAATCGTTAACTCGTTTTCAAAAGATGATTCATCAATTGTTTTAATTTGAGATGCAGGAAGCCATTCTAAATCCTCTTGCTGTATGGCATTTACATGAGCAAGATTAGGTGACCGTCCCATCATGCTATGAACACCCCCATACTCTAAACTTGAACAGTTTTGATTAAAGAGATTTTTCCCACAAGCATTGGCATTATCATGTGTCAATCCAATATTATGACCAAATTCATGAGCTGTTACTTTAAGAAACTCAGTGTAGTTTGAACTTTGAGCTCCCCAAGAAGTAACTATATTGTAAGAAAAAGCAACTTGCTTATTAAACTTATTTGTATAACGCAACTTACCAAAAGAAGCTACCCCTAAAGCACCTATACAACTTGAATTCTCAGGTATTACAAAAGATAGCCTGTCATATTGACTTAGATCATAGAGATTTTCAAGTGCAGCAATTGCAAGAAGAATATTAGAGTTGTAATATATATCTCCACCAGAGCATAAGTTTGAATAAGAATAAGTTGTTGTTACAGTACCACTAAAAGAAATTGAATTTTTTGAAACTTCACTATAATAGGTTTGTAGACTAGGTTTTGATGTAGAAAAAAACAATTCCTGGATCACTGCTTGAGAATAAAGATATACAGTACTATCAACAATTGGATCATAGAGTGGAATCACTAAAGTTCTTTGATTACCTTTACCTTCATTAACAGTAGAACCATTTAATTTGGTTTTTAAACCAGGGTATGCAGTTAATTTCTCAACTGCAATTTCATTATCAAGGATATATCCCTCAATAGTTACTTCACTAATTTTAGTAATATCCTTTGGTTCATCTTGGAAATATAAATTATAAAATTGTCCTTCTTATGTTCTTAACTTATAAAGAAGCTCTGAATACTGATGCTGTCCTGGATCTAAGCCATAGTCAATAAATAAGGCATGGATATTACCTTTGAAATTTATTTTTTGAATTTCTGAATCTTGTTTACTAGATAAGTTTTTTAATTGAATTAAATCTGCGGCTTTTACTAGCTTCTTATAATCTGGAGCTAGGGCCTGGACTACATTCTGAGCAAAAATAAAAACAAGAATTAGAAATATTAATCTGGGGGATTGCATTCGGAGAATGATAGCAGGAATTGACGTAATCCTTTCTATTACTGGATCTTAGTAAAAGAACATTCGAGTTACTAGTTAAATTCCTTCGAGAGATGAATTAATATAACTAATCAATTCATGTTCAGGATTTTTTTGTATAAGCTTAAGTTTATAGGTAGATAATAAATTTCTTATTGAAGTTTTGTTTTGATTTTCAGATATAAGAATATTTTTAATTTGTTTTTTTTGTAACTTTAGATCCTTAATTGCAATGAGTGTTTGTAAAATACTATCTAACGTTTTAGGAGAAACTTCTTTACTTAAAAGAAGCAAAATACCAATATCACTTCCTACTTTTAAATTTTTCACAAGAGAGTTTACATAAGCCTCATAATTTAAAAAACCATCTTTCGAATATAAATAAGGTAATATTTTTTCCAATTGCTCTTTGGAAATAATTTCCAACAATGGAATAATGATTTGATCAACCCTTTTTAAATATTCAACCTCCAATACATAATTAAACTTATAAACAAGAGGTATACAATTTATATATCGCACAACAAAACCCGGGTTAAGAATCCTATTAAAAATACTGGTCAGGAAATTATCGTACAAATCTTTGCCTATCTTCTTATAGTCATTTATAAACAAATCAATTAGGTTATTAATTAAGTCAAAGTATAAAAGTAATTTATTTTCATCAATAGATTGATTTTGATCTATCTTTACAAGAATTTGATATAGGATTGCGTTAATAGATGTTTTAGATTCTTCTAAATCATTATCTAGAAATTCTTGTTTATAAGCTATAGCTTGTTGAAAGAAATTTTTTAATTTAGTAGCTTCAATTTCTTCAAAAGAAAGTATCTTATTTGCCATAAATTTCAGTAAAACATTGTGATTCAGCACTTTTATAACTTCTCTTGGATTTTCATCTAAAAAATCCAAGAAGAAATGATCTTGACCACAGATTAGAGTAATTAAATTTTTAATTTTCAAACGAATTTCTAAATCTTTAAACTGAATATTACGAAGCAAAATTCTAATATATTGATAGGCAACATCCAATTCCAATGATTGTGATTTAGCTTGAGAAGATAAATAACTAATAATCATTTTTTTTAGGGCTATTGTCTGTTCTTCTTGACCATATTTAAAAAAATACTTTTCAAAAAAATCTATTTTTAAATATTGGAAATTAGATTGATTGATAAATTTAAAGCAAATTTTAAAAAAATTAGATGTAAGTTCTATATCATTTTGATCCAAGTTACTAAGAAATAAATTGAAATAATTTGATGAAGAATATTTTTTTTCATTTTCAAATTCAACAATTAAAATCTTTTCAAAATCACTTTTAGAATTATATATGTGCCTTTTCAATTCATATTTGTGAATAACTTCATTAGTTCTTTCAATGTCATTATCTCTAAGCGCTTCTAAATATTCTTGCAACCCTGGAAATTGTTTATTAATAGTAGGATTTCGTAATGAATTCAATATTGATAAGTCTTTCAATTCAATATCTTCAGTTTCCTTCAGAAATCTTCTAAACTGTTCGCTACAAGATGGGATGTTTGTAAACTTTGAATCAATTTTATAAATGCCTTGAGAAAGAAGCAAGTCTAAATCTTTTTTAAAGACTTGTTTAATAATAAAGAACTTACATATAGGTTTTATATTTTCTTCTAAAAAACTAGTACTTAAATCCGAATTGAGGCCTTCACGTTCTTTAATTAGAATACAAAAGGCTAACAAGTTGTTGATAAATTGCTTGATTTCTCTAGGGTTTAAACGAAATATTTTCGTTATGAGCCAACTAATATTAGATTCAATCAAAAGATTACATTCTGTTCGTTTCAGACAGTCTAAAGTGAATTCATCAATATCGCTTTGTATAAACTCCCCTACTTCTATAGTTACATTAAAAAACTTTTGTAGATATTTTTTAGCTCTCTCTTCCTGGTTTTGAACAGCAGGGGATTTTTTTATATATTCCACTAAAGCACAACTATCACAAGGGATTATAAAATATGTATCGGGGAACTCGTCTTGAACATCATAAAGATCTTTAATAGGTTCTAAAAAAGTTTTTATAGTTGCTAGTACTTCTAGAGCTTTGTCTTCATTGACCCTATCAGTATTATCAAAAATAAAAATAACTTTGTTATAATTTTTCTTAATCTCTTTCAATAATTCAATAAATTCATTTTCAAAATGACTAGGGTCAAAGAATTTCTCTTCTCTAATAGCTAATGAGTCAAAGAAAAATCGTTTTAAAGTTGTAAATGCTGGTATTAAGGCGACCAAACTCCCAAAACTAATCTTGAAAATCCAGCTTGCTTGCTTAATAATTAAATGTAGATATTCTCCAACGTCGGTAACAACATACCATTCAAAAAATTGCAATACTATAATTGCAATCAAAAAAAATACCAGATATTGCCAGACTGATTGATATGCTTTTATAAAATTGAATTCGTCTTTATGTTTAAAAATATCGTTATATAATCTTTTATTTAACTTGAAATTCTCGGGTATTGCTTTATCAAATATAAGATTTTTAACAGTATCTTCTAAGAAACTTCTTCTTAATGAATCGTTTTCATGTTTCCATACATCAAAAATAATTACAGGTATTGAAAGAAAATCATTACTCTTTTCAGCTTCAGCTTGATTTTTAGGATGGAATAAAGTTTCTTTGAGACTAACTGAAATAGAACTTTTACCGCTTCCCCATTTGCCAAATAATCCTATTGTATAAGGTGATGGGGAGTTAGAAATAATTTTACGAATTGAAGAAACCATTTCCTTATGTCCAAAATTTAAAACCTTTGATTCAGGCTTATCATCTAAAAATTTATATTCAAACGGTATACTATTTTGATCCATACTTTATGAGCAAGAAATATTACTTCAACAGCATAGTAAGGTACTAGAAGTACTGTATGTGGTCAAATTATAAAATATAACAACGAACCAAATCATGCTTTACTTAATATTAAGTAATTAATTAAAAGCTGCACCTAAATAACAATCAAATGAAAGTATTTCAAGATTTACTAATTGAAAATAGAATCCCATAGAGCTTTTGAATGATTTACGCTTTGGCACTTAAGAGCACGCCTATTATCAACAACTAAAAGTTACATAACGACTAAGTGAGCAAGGCTGTAAGTAAGAAGATAGTGAATGTCTATTTTTTAAAAAACCTTTTAATCCAATCAAATGCATCTATTATCCACAATTGTACAGAGGACACAACAGATCCTACTAGAGTTTTAAAAATTTCTAAAAACTTACTAATAGACAAAACAAGTATACAAAGGAAACCAACTGCTAACATAAAGGAAAGCGTTACACCACATTCTTGCAAGCAGATCGGCACCACAATCGTTGAGCTAACTTCTGGTGTCGAACTTATCTGAGGGAATAGATTAGCTTGAGGGAATAAGCTTTTTACTGAAATATAAAGGCATACTATGCCAGAAAGAGTAACTGGAATTTCAAGAAAATATTTTATTTTAGTACTTTTATCACTTACAAACAGTCCGTTAATAGTCATCAAAAATGCTGAACTACAAATAAAATAAATGAAAGCTCTATATTCCTCTGGATTCATTTATACATTCTTTTAAAAAAGATGATCAGAGTATATATCAAAGTCCCAATCAAACAAATAAGTAAACTTACTGACATTGAATAATTAATCCTGAAAAGCGTTAAGCAGGATATAAATACAGATAGAACTGACATTAAAACTGATAAATTTTCTATTTCCTTTTGTGTCCATAAGATCTTGGTACTCATATCTTTTAAATCTTTACTACTTTGAGTAAAGTTTGAATGATTAATACTAAATCCCTCCATTTCCATATACTCTTCACGAGTTATATGAGCAACGGTTTCTTTATTTAATGGCAGCGAATAATTTGTCTGAGATGGATCCTCTGAAGAGGTTCCATATATAGCCGTCAAATTTTTCGATATATTCGAACTCATTACTAACTCCTTTCTCATTTTCAATAAAACAATCTATATCTATAAGGTATCCCTTACCTATATTTTTCCCATCTTTTTGTTTGTCTACAAGACCCTGATTCAGATTAATACCAATACCATCATCTAACACAATCGTGTAATTCTTCATTGTATTGGCAATGTCCTTACCTAAAGGTGATGAAAACTCATCCGCTGATTTTATATAATCACTAATGCGAGATTGATCTAATCCCAAGTCTTGGAAATCAATGATATTAATAAATCTTAGTCCAACTCTTGTCACTTCAAGTGAGGGATATTCATCTATTAGATACTGATAAAGAGCTTTGAATTTTGGTATGAAAGATTTAGCTGATATATATTTATTCTCAGAATAAGCAATATAGCTCTTGCCCATGGTAAAGCTACTTAATTTTTCGTGATCATAACAAACTATCAACTCATTAACTTGAGTTTGGGAAATTTTAGGACTCTTTTGATTCTTGCCATCCTTAACAGTAATTTCTTTAACTAGTTTTCTTTCTAATTTTGGTAAAGTTTCCTTTACTTTTGAAACTATTTGATTAGTAGCTTTATCATTTTCGTTTTCTAATTCTGATATTTCCTGAAAATCAAATCTGACAATAGCCTCTTTTATAGTATTACTCTTAAGGGTTTGTCTATCGTTCTCTAATCCTGTAAGTTGCATTCTTTTTATATAAGCTCTAAATTATATTAGATTAATATTAACGATAGTATATCATTATAAAAAGTTCCAATTCCAAACTGTCTATAGAGAATTATTGTTGGACTTGGAGAGTGTAAACATCAACTAATTCTCTCTAAAAAAGTTGTAGAGTATTTCGATAAACACCTTTCGATTTAATATTTAGTTTTCTCAATTTCTTCAAAGATTACCGACTTGTCATTTAAAAGCGGCTTCAGAGGCTCTTGGCAAACTTATTCATGGTTAATACTAAACGCAATTAAGTTACTTTTGCATTAACAATTCTAGATTCGAACCCTACTTCACGAAATCGATTATCAATCGATTTCGTTCGTGATTCAGGCGCTTCGCTCCTTCATGCCTCGTTCGTAGCTAGCTATCATGAACCAGAGTCTCAGGCGCGACTCTTCAAGCCAACCTAAAAAATAAAAAGGAGGAATAAATCCTCCTTTTTATTTTTTTTATGGTAGGGCATGAGGGATTCGAACCCCCGACGCCTCGGTTCGTAGCCGAGTCCTCTATCCAGCTGAGGTAATGCCCCTTGATTACGAAACATCGTAACAATAGACCACGCCTACCGCTTAAGCAAAAGCTATTATATCGGATTGAAGCTTGTATTACATAGATAAAGCTAATAGTCTTTATTATTCTGCAAGGTTTCTATATGAAATTCAAACCATAGCCGCAGTAGTAATTAGTTAAATCATAGAAGCAGTTCACTATATCCAGTTTGTTTGCGCCGAGGCTCAAATCTGGTGCAGCACCTTCTGACCACTTCACATCACTAGGCCAGCTTACAGAATGTCTACCGATATCATCTTGATAAAGCATTAGCGTAAATTGTCCAACTGCAGAAGGATCATTGAACTTTAAATTCAAATCCTGATTTAAAGTAAGTTTTTGTCTACTGCCTTTAGTCCAATCTACATTCACATCTAGAACAGTGTCACTATCAAGAGCTGGCTCTGGAACTTCTATAGTAACCATTTCTTTTTTATCAGCTGAATTAGGCTTTGGATTTGCAATCGGCAATGAAACTGTATAAGTACCATTAAGCTCTTTAGAGATCGAGGTTTCAAGCTTAGTTGTTGGTTTAGTTTCAAACTTCACATTATCGAAAATATATTTCAATTGGCAATCACCAAATTGATATGAATCACAATTAGCTGCATCAAGAGCAGTGGTACTTGCTAAAGCAAAACTTGCTGGCATTTGTAAGTAATGTTTAAAGACAGCAATTTTTCTATTTGCACTGTCATAAAGATCGAAGTATAGATCTTGACTATCACTCAAACCTTCAATAGGAAGTGTAATAATTTTCACTCTATGACGTTTATTCAGAACCGTTAAACTAGAAAGATTCAAGAAATGTTCTGAACCATCAGGATCGTAATAGTAAGATTTGATTTTAAAACTTTGTGGATAAGAAGCTTTGGTAGCGAAGTTCAGTGCATTAACCGCTAATTTCAGAGTTGGCTTTTTGCCAGAACTAGTAAGCACTGAATATTGCCTTACCTTTACTTTTAAGTTATCACTACTACCTAATACTGGTCTTAGAGTAGAAAACTGCGAAGTTCTATGTGCTACATAGCGCCTAGCTTCAGCAGAGCCAAAGGCACCCAAGCTTAGAGCAGAAATTAGTAGGTATACATAAAGTTTATTCATAATTTTATAGAAGAGATGTCCAGATATTGTTTATAGTAAGCCCATAGACTAGGTTTGAACAACTTCTAAAGTGCAAGGTAGCAGAGGATTGAGTTTTGCTTTCCTACGTCTTTTGATTTAGGTTTTTCAATTAATGCGATTCCCTATCAAGCTTTATTTATTCTCACAGCTATATTAAAATTTACTTCACTTCAATCTGCTAAGATTTTCTCTTAACTGGATTCTCACGCCTCTTTACGGGCTGAGAATGACAGCACTTAACTCATGAAAACAAACTTTAGCCAAAACATCATTGCCATAGTCTGGGACTTCGATAAGACTCTCATCCCCTACTATATGCAAAAGCCTCTCTTTGAAGAGTATGGCGTCGATGAAGCGCAGTTCTGGACTGAAGTAAATAAACTACCAGGCTTATATGCAGAGCAGGGTATTAAGATGAGCGCTGATACTGCATACCTCAGTCATATTCTTAGTTACACTAAGCAAGGCATTTTCAAAAATCTTAGTAACGCTAAATTACGCGAGCTTGGGACCAAATTAGATTTCTTTCCTGGTTTGCCAGACTTCTTCAAACACTCTCAAGATCTAATTAACAGCAATAGTGACTATCGTAAGTTTGATCTTAGATTAGAGCACTATGTAGTAAGCACAGGTCTTACAGAAATCATTCGTGGCTCACAAATCAATCCATTTATCAATGGCATTTGGGGTTGTGAATTTCTTGAGAAAAAATACATCACTAATAATGGAACTTTAGAAACTGAAAATGGTGGGGCACAAATTTCTGAGATCGCTTACCAAATCGATAACACGACTAAAACTCGCGCGCTCTTTGAAATCAACAAAGGCGTGAACCTGCATCCAGATGAGATCAGCGTTAATCAACGCATGTCAGAAGAAGATCGCCGCGTACCATTCCAAAACATGATCTATGTTGCTGATGGTCCAAGTGATATTCCAGCATTCTCTGTGGTGAACCAAAACCAAGGTAAAACCTTTGCAGTTTATTCTAAAAACAGAATCGAATCTTTCAGACAAGCTAAGCAACTACTTGAAGACAATCGTGTAAATAACTATGGTGAAGCTGATTACACCGAAGGTTCACATACTTATCTCTGGATGATTGATGAGATTCAATCAATAGCCAGCCGCATTATCAGAGACAAAAAATCTAAGCTGCGTGAGGCTAAAGACTCAATTCCAGTGCATTTGAATTAAAATTTTCGTCAATTCTCTAATTTTGCTATCTTTATATAGAAATGGAATCGATTCCATCAAATTCTACTGGTCTTATAAGAGCCAATCAGAGTCAAGTTATTAGCAGAATAGCTCCTATTGCTCCTGGACCAAAAGATTCTAGTGATCACCTTTACTGGTTAAGCCAAGTAACAATTGGTAATTTTATAACTAACGCTATCTGTAGAACTGGAAGAACAGAAAGTGCCCTAGATATTCTTAAATATGCGCATAGTAATGGATTTTTAGCATTACCCACTGCATTAGCTAAGTGTAAAAAAATACCTGTAGAGCTTAAAGCCGCAGCTAAAAAACTTATTGAAGAAGCATCAACAGTAATAAGAGAAGAAGCTTTATTTATTGATGAGCTAAAGGAGACAGAAAGAAAAGCAGTAAAATTTGCTGTTGAGCAAAATCCTTATAAAATTCCACCAGGAAAGACAACTAAACTCTTGCCAACCTCTACAACTTTATTGTTACCGTTTAAATTTATTGCAGCCGGATTTAAATCAGCCAGTAAAGCTACTCCATCACGAGACTCTACGACAACAATACTCAATGACCCTTCTCGATTATTACCAGAATCTTTAACTCAAGCTATAAATAATTTTTACTCTTTGTTAAGAGCAACCTATACATTTTCTGAACCTGAATATCATAAAGAGATGCGCACAAAATATTTGCGCATAGAAGATAGTCTTGACTCTATTGAAAGGAAGACTCTGACAGAACTACATGATCCAGCAATGCTTACTACTATGTTTGATGATGCGCTGAGTAAAATGCAAGCCGGATGCACTGATAATGAATCCATAGCAGCTTCATTGAACAAACGTTTTGAAAGAGTGTTTAGTACGGAAGAATACCTACAATATATTGAATCAATGGGCAATATAGCTCATGAGGACAGAGTTAGAGCACAGAGAAATCAATCTTAGACTCTATTCCAGTGCATTTGAATTAGAGGTAATCTAAATCATTCGGAATATATCCTTCTGTAATGCCAGGATCAGTATGATATAGCTCAGCCAGATCTAAGGAAATAATATATTTGATCTTTCTATCTTTCATGGCATTTGCCATAGCTTCTTTCTGTATAAAATTAAAAGAGAACTGAATAGTAGGTGACTCAGGTATTACTAAAATAGATTCCTCATCGCCAGGTATGTGAACTAAACTAGCAATCAAATCTTCTGTATTTGCTGGCATTGGTTTAAATGTATAAGGTGTATACAGACTATGATCTGGCCAATTTATAAATCCATAATTACCTGCACTTTTTTTAAGTTCAGCTGTTAATAGATTAGGAGTAAGGCGACGCTTAAGAACATCTAAATTAGTGGCAGGATCTTTTAAAAATCTTGCAGTAACTAATGGATCCACTAAATTAGGCAAGACTAAGGATGTTAGTTTATTGCCCATAGCTACAACTACTTTCTTAGCAGTTTCAAGATCAGGAATTAACTTTCTTGGTACTAAACCTTTATGGCTCAAAATTAAATGTGTATGTGATCCCATTAAATCTTTTGCAGCTTCTACTATTTGAAGTAACTCAGCAGTGCTTGTAATTGGCT
This sequence comes from uncultured Gammaproteobacteria bacterium, assembly GCA_964420165.1. GTDB lineage: Bacteria > Cyanobacteriota > Vampirovibrionia > LMEP-6097 > LMEP-6097 > CAYQSL01. The sequence goes on from CAYQSL010000012.1 coordinate 11,463, forward strand.
GATCACAAACAAGTGCCTCATCCATACTTTGATATCTAGTTCTAGTGAAATTAAATTGTGGTACTTTGACCGAAGGAGCACTTGGAGCTTTTGAAGCTGTTAGTTTTGTTGATGGTGATGGTGATGGACCTGTTGTTGAAGGAGTGTTTAAATAAAACTTACCTCCAGGTCCAGTTGTAGGAACTTTTGACACAGTTTTACAAGATAACATACCCTGCTCTAATTTCGCAAGCTAAAATCAATACTATGAAAAAAATCGTAGTCCTAGGCGCTTCTGATAAACCTGATAGATATTCATATCAAGCTGTAAACCTGCTTCACGAGAAGGGTTATGCAGTTCTACCAATTCATCCTAAGCTTACTCAAATCTCAGGACTTAAAGTTTATGAGAGTTTAAATGCAGTCAGTGAAGCATTTCCAGGTGATATTCATACTCTTAGCCTCTATGTTAATCCTGAGATTTCATCTAAAGCTATCGCAGATATTATTCAACTCAATCCACGTCGTGTGATCTTTAACCCTGGGACCGAAAATCCAGAACTAGAGCAAGCTCTTAATGAACGCGAGATTGAAACCCTGGAAGCATGCACTCTTGTGATGTTAAGAACTGGGCAGTTTTAACCACGATAATTTAATTAGTCATTTGCGCATTAATCTTCGCAAATATTTCTTTTAATCGATGATCTTCTACTGAATTTTCGTTCAATAGAAACTGTCTAACTAACTTCATTTCAGCGTCGCTTAGTTTCGCTGCATTTATAGCTGCAAGCAAAGTATTAACTTTTGGTTTACTTGTCTCAATCTGTTTATGAGCAAGAGTATAGTCGATGATGTAAGCAAAAGCATAATTATTCCTTACATTATCAGCTGCACTCAGCGGATCTTTCTGGTCACTACATTTAAAAGCAACTGTCCCTGCAATATAAGGACCGTATTCATCTAATAACTTGTCATAGACTAGTTTATATCTATGCCAGAGGGTTTCTCGCCACTCAGGTTTTCGTAAAGATCTTTTTTCTAGGATATAAGCAAGCTCCAGAGAAGCTTTGTGTTCATCTACAATTAATTTCTTTTTAAACCATTCAACATTTTCTTTAAAGCGTCCTAAAAGATTTTCTGCTTCCTGCTTTATTCTTGAACTATCTTTAGTCATTATCAATAGAGCTAATCTTTTAGAGTAAATTTTTGCTCCATTTGGTAATTGTGCCCTGAGATATTTCCTAACTTCTTTAAAATTAGCCAAAAGTTTAGGAGCATGCCCATGCAAATGACCTTTCCCATGTACTGAGAAACAAGATCTAGTTGCAATAGCTATTGCAGCTGATGCTGGTATGTCCTGCTCACTGAGCCATTTATAATCTTTATTGAAATTTTTAAGGTATAGTTGCACTTTACCTTGTGGATTCTTTTCATCATGCATAGTTCTACAATTATGCAAAGCAAGAATATGTATCAAATAACTATCATTGATTTTAGATTCTAGCCAAGCTATATCCGATCTATAATTTGCAAGCAGATCAGGAGCCTTCCCATTAGGCTTAGCTGCTGAGCGCGGGGAGGTGAACGAACTTAATGCCAGTGTCGCGGCGATATTTTCATCAGCGTCTAAATTCATTTCAAAATACTCTTTATCACTTCTATAACGCGCAAGTAAATCTTTTGCTAATTGACTCACTTGACCTGGTGCCCGCTTAGAAACAAAAGCCTGAGAAGCAATGGTTCTTGCGACCTGATTTACTTCACCAACTAATTCATTTTCTATCCAAGCATGATCAGCTTTAAACTGTTCTAGAAGTCTCTTTGCAGGTTCGCAAGGATCATCTGCACTTCGTTTATAGACATACGATCTTGAGGCAATTAATTTTGCCAACCTTTTATCTTCGGGATCAGGCAGAGCAGCTATGTACTTACAATCTGCATCATAATTTGCTTGATTTTCAGCTAGTTTAGCAAGAGGATCTTTTGATCTCAAAGCTTGAGTTATTACTCCTCTTGCATGGCATTTTAATAGAGCTTTTAATTCCTTAAAGGATAACTTACCAGCAACTGTATTTAAAATTTTCTCAGTGAAATTAAAGGGTTTAAAACCTTTGTAATCAGCAATAATTCTTTGCGCATAATCATCTACTTGATTAGGATCAGACAAAGCTGTAACTTCTTTTCTTTCGATTAGTTTTAAAACGTAATTTGATATAAATTTATTATGGACCTTGAGATCTGGTTCTAAAGCAGCGATTCTAGTTGCCACCTTAGCTGTAACTCTTGGTAATAAAAATTTCTGCGGATAAATGCCCTCATGCTCATCCAAATAAATTTGCATGAATTTTTCTGCTTTATCTTCCATATCTCCATACTTAAAAACACCGTTCAAAATGTCTTTGGGATAGGTTTCCAGTAAATAACTAAGTTTTTCAGCAGTAAGCTTACCGAGAATTTGACCCAGATGAAAATCACTTAAATTGAGCGTTTTTAATAATTGAATTTCAGTAACTATTCTTTGAGTTAATTGTCCTAAAAAAATAGAATCAGGCTTCTCTCGTAAATGACCACCGTAAATGAGACGCTTTATAAAAACCTGTGTGTAATCTTTGAAAAGTTTTCTATTAGGCAGGCTCACTTCTTCTGGCAAATAGCTTTCCATCTCATTACAAATCTCTGCCTGTAGAGAATTTTTCTGATTGTTCATTTGTCCTTTAAAAGAAACTGAACGTGAATCATGGTACAGAGTTTCTATAGTTTGCTCATGCGCATGTAAATTTCCTACAATATCCCTGACATCCGAAATTCTTGTAGACTTAGGATCAAACTTTATGCCTGTAGCTTCGCTAGCCTGACGGCCTAAATCAATGCCTTCATGCAAAATTCTTGATATTCTTTGTTGTTGTGCTAAAATCGCCGACACTTCAAGATAAGTGTATCAATTCAATCCCAATTCCTTGAAAATTTCTTGCCAAGGATAAACCATAATCTCATCAATTTGATATTTATTAGGACTTAAAGAAACACAACAGAGCTTGGCTTTTGGACAAATTTCTTTAAACGAATACAAGCCTCTTAATTCTTGCTTTCTAGGCACATTTGTAGCTTTAATTTCAATTGCATAAACTTCTTTTTTAGGAGTAGTTACAATCAAATCAACTTCTGCTCCAGATTCAGTTCTATAGTAAGAGAAATCAAAATTTTGATTTAGATATTTCGATAGATGAATAAATTCTTTAATAATAAAATGCTCAAAAGCTTTACCAAACTCATGGGACTTAGGAATTAATTCTAAATTTGTTTCTTTAGCTAAAGCTCTTTTCACTCCAGTATCAAAAAAATAAAACTTGGGTGATTTGCTAATTGTTTTACGTACAGTCTTAGAATAAGGTCTTAAAAAAAATGCAATTAAAGTATCTTCAAGAATTAAAAAATATTCTTTAACAGTACTTGCATTCACTCCAATATCACTGGCAATCTTTGTAAAATTGAGAGTATTGCCATTTTCTTCTGCCGCGAAGCGTAAAAATTCTATAAATGATCCTAAATTTCTAACTAAAGCTTCTTCTTTAATTTCTTCTTTCAAATAAACATCAACGTAATCAGTAAGCAGCTTTGCTGCGATTTCTTGATCTTCTTCCAAGTAAATTGATGGCAAGCCTCCATACTCAAGAACTTTTTTCAAAGAGAAAGAACAAATCTCTTGTTGCTCAGCTTTTAGCAACTCCAAATGTGTCAAAGGAGCCATAAAATAATTCAAAGCTCTTCCTCCAAGTAAATTAGCTTGCCCTCTTTTTAATTTTCTTGCACTTGATCCCGTCAAAATAAAATAGGGAGGATTAGCAGTTTCTTCTATGAGGTAGTGAACATGGTCAAGAATCTTGGGGATCTTTTGCACTTCATCAAGAACTACATGAGTAATTTTTTTGTCTCGAATTTTTATATCTTCAATGAGCAAATCTGGATTATTTTGTAATCTTGTAAAATCATCAATCTTTAATAAGTTATAAACAAGAGTCGTTTCTTTCGGAAATAATTCTCTAATAAAAGTTGATTTTCCCGTTTGCCTTGCTCCGAACAGGAAAAAGCTATGCTTTTTACTAATTTTAATTAACCGGGATATTCTCATTTCTATCCCTATTTTACCACGGAAATCCCGGACTCTATCCGGGATTATCGAGGTAATTGCAATAAAACTATTCAGTTATTACCAAGCGAAACTCTTGCAGCGGAACCAAAACTTCTTTTTCAGTATTAATTCGCTTACCCGCATCATCTACTGGATAAACACCAGGTCCTGACCAATTTTCCTTATCATCATTTCGAGACCCAGAGAAATATGCAAGTTGCTGCGATGTACCGCCGGTTCTTGGATAATGGATCTCTTGGATATTTTTAGAATCTTCCCAAGTAGTTAAAGTTAATCTCAAAGGCATAAATCTATTGCGCAATTCATGAGGCAATAATTCTTTTAGTTCGAGTCTATGATCTGGGAAACATTGCCATGGATTAATTTGGACTTCTCCAGTTTCCATTAAAGAATTTCTCACATCATTTATCGTTGCATCATAAGAATTCTTCGAATCTTCAGCAAGCTTTTCATTTACTCGATTATCTAATTTATTTTGCACATATCCAGCACCGAACCCAGCGATAGCTGAATTCTTAGCAAAGTCCCCATCTCTCCAAAAATTAGCATCCAAGATATCTTTAGGCTTTGTAGATTGTTCTTCCTTTGCTTTAGAAACATCTTGTAATTCTGGTTTCACCTGATTTTTTCTAAAATAATTTCTTAAATAATATGATAAATCCTTAGTAGTAAGGTAACCAGCAGTAGGTCCAATTATTGCTGCAGCTCCAGTAGCCCTTGATAAACGTTCTAAGAAATCACGTCGATGAAATTTAGGCGATCGACTTGTTCTATTCTTTAAAGCAATTGCAGTATCAACCATTTGCGCACCAACCCCTCCCGCGAATGTTGCACCAATCACTGACTGCGGAGTAAGATTTTGAGATAGTCTATCTTTAATTTCAGGATCAGCTTTACTTGGATCAAAATTAGGATCTGATTTATCTTTTATAGCTTGTACATTAGAACTATGTTCTTGATATCGTGTTCCAAAATAAGCTGGAACTGCCGCTGCCGTAGCTCCAAGAGCTTTTAAGAAACCTCTTCTATTAACACTTTCCATAGTTAAAGATATTAACACAAGTAGGCACTCTTACCAATCCCCGCCAGCACCGCCGCCGCCAGACATTCCGCCACCGAAGCCACCGAAACCTCCACCACCGCCAAAGCCGCCGCCTCTACCTCCACCACCAAAAAACAATGGTAAGAATAAATCTCCTGATCTGCTGTGAGCACCACGGCGAGAAGATCCTAGAGTCGTTGAACTGTTTTTAAACACTTTCTCTGCCATAAATATCCAGAAAAACATTGAGACTAAAATGAAAAGCATCACCCATTTAGGATCTGTTGTATTTTTTGGTAAGCTAACTACCGCAGTATTACCGCTTTTGAAGGCTTCGATCATTAGATCAGTTGCCCAATCTAATCCTTGATAATAAAAACCTTCTTTAAAATTAGGTTTGATAATTTTTTCAATAATTTGTTTAGCACTTGCATCAGGAATAATAGCTTCACTGCCATAACCAGTGCTTATATAAATCACTCTGCCACCATTCTCTACAGTTGGCTTAATTAAAATCAAAACCCCTTGGTTAGTATCTTTGGTGCCGATGCCCCACTTGTTAAAAAGCCTAGTGCTGTAATCATTGGGATCTAAATCCAAAAGATCATCAGTGATTAATATTGCAATTTGTACTTTAGTTTCTTCAGCGAACTTAGCTAATTTAGTTTCAAGAGCTTCAGTTTCACTTGCTGAAAGTAAATCAGCTTGCGCGATAGAAAGGTTAGTGATTAATTCAACTGGCTTAGCTGGAAGTCTGTCTTCAAGCGACTCTGCAAGAGCCGGCGTAACTACCAGCGTAAGCAGCACCAATGTGAGCAATACTAAGTTTTTAAATTTACCCAAAGTTAATTGCATCATCCAATTCATTTTTGTCCGCATCGAGATATGGAAAATATTCTTTCAAAGAGATACCACATTGATTAATACCTTCTATTAATCCTTCGGCAAATAAAGCTTGTTTAAATTTCTCAAGCACAGTATCTTTAATAGCCACCCAAAAACTATCGTGCACTATTGCATCAATACCACGATCACCAATTACCGCAAATTTCCTATCCACAGTTGAAAGATAAAACAAGATTCCATTTCTATCTTTAGTAAGATGCATTTTTAGTTTAGTAAAAATCTTCCTTGCACGATCGACAGGATCTTCATCAGAATGTTTAGATTCTATATGAACTCTGATTTCACCAGAACTATTTCGCTCAGCGGCTTTTATGGCTTCTAATATTTTCTCAGTTTCAGCTTCAGTAAAAAAACTTACTGATTTATTAGACATTAGAATTTCACCTGAGGTGCCGCTTGTGCAGTTTCTTGGGCTGCAAAATATGGCTTCTCTTTAAAACCAAAGAGCATACCAAATATATTATTTGGGAAACGTTTAATGTTGCGGTTGTAATCTTGAACTGTTTCATTGAACATTCTTCTTTCATTAGCGATACGATTCTCAGAACCTTCTAATTGAGCTTGTAAATTTAAGAAGCTGTCATTTGCTTTTAGATCTGGGTATTGCTCAGCAACCACCATTAATCTAGAAAGTCCAGAACCGAGCTGCTGTTGTGCACGCTCGAACTCTTGCATTTTCTCAGGAGTAAGATCATCTAACTTAACTTGCATAGAACCCACTTTAGCTCTAGCTTCCGTAACTTGAGTTAGAGTAGACTGCTCATGCTTTGCATAGCCTGCAACGGTTGCAACTAAGTTAGGAATGAGATCCGCTCTACGTTGGTAAACATTCTGCACTTGTCCCCACTGACTATTCATAGCTTCTTGTTTAGTAATGATGCCGTTATAAACACCCATTAGGTATAAGAAGATCACTCCGATTATTACTAAAGGAATTACATATGCTGGGACTTTGTTCATAGAGATGATTTTATCATGTTGGAGTGGGCGTCATTAAAAGCATACGCCGTCATTGCGAAGCCACGAAGTGGCTGTGGCAATCCACACTACCGAAATTTCCAGTAGATGGATTGCTTCGTCGCTTTGCTCCTCGCAATGACGGCACTTGACCTCAATGACACAAGCGCCTGCTAATATAAACCTCATGAAGAAATTATTAGCAATTCTAATTTGCTTTACTCTACTGAGCTCATGCGCTAGATCACCTAAATGTAAACAATGTATGCCAACAACAGAGAACCAAAATCAATTTCCAGTTTCAACTTATAAAGATCTTAGTAAAGAAGATCAAGAGTTACTCGACGCTGCAGAAGCAGCAATGGAAAATTCTTATAGTCCATATTTTAATTTCAATGTCGGAGCCGCTCTAAGAACTATTGATGGGGAAATCATCACTGGTACTAATATGGAGAACGCAGCCGGTACTAGCATCTGTGCAGAGCGTACTGCAATACTCAGAGCCAATGCTATGGGCAAACGTAAATTCACAGCTATGGCGGTAATCGGCAAACCTAGAGGTGGCTCAGTACCTGAACCCATCACTCCATGTGGCTTCTGCAGGCAAGTAATTTTTGAAAGCTCTCAAATCTCAGATACTAATATCAAAGTCATAATGTCAAACACTGCCAAAGACAAAATCATCATTAGCTACATCAACACTTTATTACCTCTGGCTTTTGGTCCTAAGGATTTGGGTGTGAAGCTTTAATAATCTCTTTAGGTGGATTCACTAAAATAGGTTGACAGATAACACTCCGCCAATGCATGATTAGCATTTATGCATATAAATGGAGATACAGGAATCACAGCTTATGGAGTAAGTACTGGACTTAAGCCTTTAGAAAGAAGAGATTTTGAGGGTACTGATCCTCAAGGTGAAAGAACCAGAGCTTATAATGATCAACTAGCATATGAGTTATCAAGATTAGGTTTGAAAGAATTAGGTCCTGGAGTAATCTATAGAAGTGGTCAGCAAATCTCTCTTAGAGATATTGGAATCCATAACCCTACATTATCTACAGACGAGATTTTGGACAAAGTAGATAAATTAGAGACACCTGATTTAATTAGTATAACGACAAAGAATTCTCAAGCACCAAATTATCAAGAAGCGCTTACAGCAGCTAGAGAGCTTGGTTTAAATGTACTTGATTATTCAACGACAAGTCCGGAGAACCTGGCTCCAACTTTACGTTATGCTTTTAGAACAAGAGAAGCTTCACACTAAGTTTTTCTAAAAAAATTCTTAACATAATCGATAAATACAAGTCGATTTGCTACCTTTAATAAAGTTAATTATGGCTATTACAACTGAACAAAAACAAGAACTTATCAAAAAATTTGGCGAAAACGCTAAAGATACAGGTAAGGCCGAAGTGCAAATCGCAATTCTAAGTAAAGATATTGATTTGCTTACTGGACATCTTCAAAAAAACAAGAAAGATCATCACAGTAAGAGAGGTCT
>CAYQSL010000013.1:0-19514 GCA_964420165.1 uncultured Gammaproteobacteria bacterium
AAAAAGTTCTCGCTCTTGAAGGCTATGTTAGAGTTAATCACCATTTGCCGAAAGATTACAAAGGCAAGGTTAGTCCAGAGATAGAAGAACTACTGAAAATTTATAAACAAGAAGAGAATAAATTAAAAGAGCAATTTCTTTTAATCAAAGAAGATCCTCGCGAAAACAAAGCAGTCATTGGTGATAAATATCCAGATCCAGTTGATAACAAAAAATTGATGCAGATTTTACAAAAACAAAAAGATCTAGGCAAAGTAGATCTAGGTGGTGCTGAGAAGACTGAAGCCATGAACCTTTCAGGACTTAATTTAACTAAACTAAATTATGTTTTCTTCTATAAATTCATTGGTAGTGATGTAAGATTTTGTGATTTCACTGGAATCAAAGCTGAAGGACTTGAGTTTAGAGGAGCTTCACTACAGTATTCACAATTTGTTGATGCCGCAGTTACTAAATCAAATTTTGTCAGAGCGAGATTGTCTTTTACTAATTTCTATAATGCAACTCTTGATAATTCAATTTTCATTGGAGCAATGGCAGAGGAAGCCCACTTTAGCAGCGCAAGCCTAATTAACACTGACTTTACAAACAGCATAATTTTAGATTCTGACTTTGAAGAAACTACTGCAGATGGAATGATTGCTCAAGGAGCACATTTCGAAGGAGTGAGCTTTAGAGGTTCGTCTTTAATTGGAGCAAATTTCCGCAAGGCAATCCTTAGAGAAGTAAGTTTCGTGAATTGTAATTTAAAAAATGTAAACTTTGAGGGTGCAGACCTCTCTGGTAGTAACTTTGAAGGTGCTAATTTAGAAGGTGCTAATTTCAAAGGTGCTAATTTTGATGAAGTTAATTTTGCTAAAGTTCAAAATGCTACTTATGCTCAACTGAATCAAAGTCAATTTCTACCAAGCGCTCGTAATATTCCTGATGAATTAATGCCAAAGAAATATAATTGGGAAGATCGAATTACTCCGCCAAGAAGAACTTAAAGCTTAACTATAGTCAGGCGCCGTCATTCTCATGCATGTAGTGCATGGGAATCCAGAACTGCTTAATACTGTTGTTAAACTGGATCCCCAGTCCTTTCAGGGCTGAGGATGACGAAATCCATTTCTCGCAATATAATCAATAGCTTGATTTTTACAAGCAATAAACTGAGTAACACCCAGGTTCTCAGCGCAGTTAAGAACTAATTTAAAAGCATTTGGTAAAATTTCTAATCTAAAATCTATATAGAGCTTATGAACTTCTGTATTTGGAGTGACAGCTACTAATAACTCTCTTCTTTTATCCAAAGACAGTATTGGTAATTGTTTAACCAAATTTCTTAGCTTATCAATATCAAAATTTTCTATCGCATTTAAAATCACAGCACTAGTACCTATTAGCACCAAAGGCAATCCAGAAGAGTATCCCAGAGACTTAAAGTCCGGCAACATCAATTGATCTAAATTACTATGAGAACCAATTGGAAAGGACTCTTTCTTGGAAATTTCTCCCTTCTTAATTTCTATTAATTGATGACTCGCTCCTCCAGTATCCAAGAGTAAAAATCTATCAAGCTGTGAAAGCTCTTCACAAACAGCCCAAGCCGCATAATTACATTCATCATCTTCATTAAATACAAGAGGATTAACAAAGCCACGTATTTTAAGTTCTTCGAGGAAAGCCAATCCACTACCTTGAGGATCTTTCATTGCTTCCCGTATAGCAGCAGTGGCAAAAACTAAAACATCTTTAGTTTTTATTTTCTCTTTTTCTAACAAAGGGATTATTTCTTTATCCAAACTAGTCAAAGCCACTTTAACCGAATCAGCATGAAGCTTAGAGCCAACAAGATTCTTTCCCAATGAGCTTTGGAAACGTAAATTAAAACCATTATGTTTTTGTAATTTAAAACTTCCACTGCCAATTTCTAAAACTGTATAGTTCATAGTTTTAAATACTGCCCAGTATACGATCTTTTATTCTTAGCTACTTCTTCTGGTGTGCCTTGGGCAACTATTTCACCACCTTGATCGCCACCTTCAGGACCCAAATCTATTACATAATCAGCATGTTTAATTACATCAAGGTTATGCTCAATAAGAATTACAGTATTGCCGCTATCAGCTAACCTGTCGAGTACATCAAGGAGATGCTGCACATCATACCAATGTAAACCAGTAGTAGGTTCATCTAAAAGATAAATAGTTTTGCCTGTAGATCTACGGGCAAGTTCACTTGCAAGCTTAACCCTTTGAGCTTCGCCACCAGAGAGAGTTGTAGCAGGCTGCCCCAACTTAATATAATTTAAACCAACGTCATTTAGTGCTTGAAGTTTTCTTTCGATTTGCGCAAAAGATTCAAAGAATTTCAAACCATCTTCAACAGTCATTTCCAAAATATCAAAAATAGATTTGCCCTTAAATTTCACTTCTAAGGTTTCACGGTTATAACGCTTACCTTTACAGACATCACACTTAACATATACAGAGGGCAAGAAATTCATTTCAATTTCTACCACACCCGCGCCGCCGCATGATTCACAACGACCACCTTTCACATTAAAACTAAATCTACCAGGAGTATAACCACGGATCTTCGCTTCAACAGTCTGAGAAAAAACTTCTCTAATTGGATCAAAGACACCTACATAGGTCGCTGGGTTGGATCTTGGTGTTCTGCCTATAGGGCTTTGGTCAATAACAATAACTTTATCTAATTCTTCATAACCTTTAATGCTTTCTAGTTCTCTTGGCATAGGACATTTATAGCCCAAATGATGCATTAGTGCGGGTCTTACTATTTCATTAATTAGAGAACTTTTACCAGAACCACTTACTCCAGAAACTACAAGAAACTTGCCTAAAGGTAAATCAATATCAATATTTTTTAGATTATTTTTTATCGCACCTTTAATCTTTAAGAATTTGCCATTACCTTCTCGACGTTTTGCTGGAGTAGAGATCTTCACTCGTCCAGATAAATAATCACCAGTGATTGAACCTTTGGCATTTTTTATATCGTCTATATCACCCTGCGCAACTACATGCCCACCATGCACACCCGCTTTTGGACCAATATCGATAATATGGTCAGCCTTACTCATAGTATCTTCATCATGCTCAACAACCAGAACTGTATTGCCGATATCACGTAAATGAGTCAAAGTCGCAAGCAATTTATCATTGTCTTTTTGATGCAAACCAATAGAAGGTTCATCTAATACATAGAGAACTCCAGTCAAAGATGAGCCAATTTGAGAAGCCAGCCTAATTCTCTGAAACTCTCCGCCTGAAAGAGTTTTGGCACTACGAGATAAAGTTAAATAACCCAAACCTACATCACATAAAAATTTCAAACGTGATCTAATTTCAATCAAAACTTGATGAGCTATTTGGCTTTGGAAAGTATTTAAAAATCTTTCCAAGGTTTCGAAAAATTTATCCGCGGCTGCAATTGACAATTGAGTTATTTCATTAATATTTCTATCAGCAACTGTTACAGCAAGCGAGCTTGGTTTCAATCTGGCGCCATTACAATCTGGACAATTAGTCTCGATCATATACTGCTCCATTTCAGTCTTCCAGCTCTCAGACCCTGAGTCTTCAAACCTTCTTTTTAATTGACCTACAACACCTTCATAGTAGATTTTGTAATCACCATAACCAAGTGAAGGATATTTTTTAGTATCTATTTCAACACGCTTAACATCGTAACCGTTTAAAAGTATTTCACGAATTTTTTCTGGCAAATCCTGATACTCAGTATCAACTGAGAACTTGAGCAAGTCAGCTAAACCTTCTAGGAGTCCTTTATAGAAAGGGTTATTAGTCTTTGCCCAAGGAGCAATCGCACCTTCTGCAAGCGTTAAAGATTTCACCGGCACTATAAGATCTTCTGAGAACTCTTGCTGAAACCCAATCCCAGAGCAAGTATCACAAGCACCATGAGGGCTATTAAAACTAAAATGTTTAGGATCTAATTCAGGTAAGCTGCCATGCCCATTTGGGCAAGCCATTAATTCTGAGAAGAGATGATCTTTGTTAGTATCAATTTCATTGACTATTACCAAGCCTTCACTACGTTTGAGAGCTAAGGCAACACTGTCAGCGAGCCTACTACGAGCAGTGTCTTTAATAATAATTCTATCGACAACTAAGTCTATATTGTGTTTTTTAGTTTTTGCAAGTTTGATCTCTTCATCTAAAGTAAACACAGTGCCATTTACTCTTACTCTAATAAAACCTTCTGACTTTAAAGCCGAGAAAAGATTTTGATGTTCACCTTTTTTACCTTGCACTAAGGGTGACATAACCATTACCTTAGTATTCTCTGGCAATTCCAGAATCTGATCTAAGATTTGATCTATGCTTTGAGATTGAACCTTTACTCCACATTCAGGACAATGAGGTATACCTATACGCGCAAAAAGCAAACGTAAATGATCATAGATCTCAGTAACAGTCCCCACTGTAGAGCGTGGGTTATGCGAAGCGGATTTCTGATCAATTGAGATTGCAGGACTTAAACCTTTAATTTCATCAACATCTGGTTTATCTAATTGCCCTAGAAACTGCCTTGCGTAAGCTGAAAGACTTTCTACATAGCGCCTTTGACCTTCAGCAAAGATAGTGTCAAAAGCAAGCGAGCTTTTACCGGAACCACTAACACCAGTTATGACCACGAATTGATTTTTAGGAATCGTAATATCTATGTTCTTGAGGTTATGCTGTCTTGCACCGCGTATGTCTATAAAATCTTGAGGATTAATGGATCTGACTGAATCTAAACTTTTTTCGCTTTTAGAAATTTGTTTTTTTAAGGTTGAGGACATTTCTAACTATTAATTATATAGCTAAAGCAGCCGCCCTATCCCTTACCTGCTCTTTCTCAGCTACTAAAGGTTTGGTATTGCTTATATGTTTGTGTTCTTCTATATTTTTATTTTCACTTTCTCTAAAGGTATTAGATAAGGTCATCAACATTCGACCAATACTACTTCCCATAAAGTATAAGTTTCTATAAGTCGGATCATCATTCTTCTGCCTACCGATAATTTCACAGATAGAACCACCTAAGAAAGCAAAGCCTGAAGATATATAGAACTTCTTACCAGTCTTCCATTGTATAGGTGCGATTTGATAAGCATCAATCATCGCCTCACCAATACCTTTCATCCAACCACCGAGCTTAGTACTACCGGTAACTGCCCAAGCTCCAACTCCAGCGGCAGAAAGAATCCCACCCCAAGCTCCTAAAAGCATTTCAGAAACTTTTCCACCATCTTTAGATAAGTTTTTCCAAGTATATGTACTTGGTGTAAATATCATCTTCATTGCTTTTCCAGCTCTTGATTTAATCATATTAGCTTCATCAGTAAAGGTCTTAGGAGTATCGAAAGCTTCTACACTACTTAGAATGTTACGCATTTGATAAGTTGGGAAAGACAAACCTCTAATCAAGCCCATGATCTTCTCCGGCATTAAGGTTGTAATTAAAAATTCTCCAGAGTATCCGACTAAATTAAAAATATTTTTGTCGAAGTAACCATTTGCAGCATTGAATATTGAGTTAATTCCAAAAGAAATTTTATTGCCCCACTCTGACAATTTCTCTACATTACCTACAACAGATTTTTGCTTTGAACTTCCCGACGTTAAAGCAGCAGCACCATTGAGAACCGCACTTATTGCATTGGCGCTATTTACCAAACCTTTCATCCAATCCGGTGTTTGACTTTTCTTAAAAGCAGCTTCCTCTTCTTCAGTACGCTCTACTTTTACTGGTAGCACCGGAGCTTCCAGAACTTCGTTATGAATATTTTTATTTACTTCTTCTTGAGGAGGGCTTGCTTGCTTTGATGTTGATTCAACTTTCTTTGGCAAATCTCCAAGCGGCAGCTCACGCTTCGGCAAAACCTTAGCTGAATTATCGTTATGAGATATCGTTGGCCTTTCTGCTATTTCCAATAAATTACTAACCTTTTACAATCTGTATTAAGTAATAATAAAATGATTATAAAGCGTCCAAAGGTCATAAATAATGCACATTTCGGGCTAACCCTTGCTAGGCAGATTAAAATTTCATCATAATCCAATTAAATGCTCATGATGAGGCGATTCCTGCCGATAACCTAAGTACCCCAGGACTCTTCTTATGCAAAAAATCACTTTATTATTGGTACTTTTAGCTTTGGCTTTGCTTCATCCAGTTTCAGCAAAAGACCTCAAAACTAAGTTTATGAAAGAGACTCAGAGCAATTTAGACTCTGACTTAATCGGCTTTATGGACTCACTTTTAAGTGAGAGTGCACTTTTCACTTTGGTGAATGATGCATCAAGCTCTGAGCGCGATGTCGCGGCAAATAAATTTGCGAACGCTGAAAGACACTCAGAGAGCAATTTTGGTGCTTCAGCACAGTAAGATTGCCGTCATTCTCAGTCCACAGGGCTGGGAATCCAGAAAGCTACTAAAGTCTTCTAGAAGACTGGATCCCCAACCCTTTCAGGGTTGAGGATGACGTACTTTTAAAATAAATTTACACCGAAGCTATTGTCGTCATCATATCCATCAAAAGCATTTGCTCCACCATCAGCTTCTGGAAGTGCGTGTGAATTTTTAGAATTTATTTGAGCAATTTGCTGATAGATACCAGGCATCTCTGCTCTTGCGTCCGCTGCCTTACCCTGTGAAAGAGGGATCTGGACACGGTTGTAATAGTTAGAATCGATTGTTTCTTTCTGAGCATTAGGTTGAAAACCATATCTTCCACTTAAAGCTAGCTCTTCATCTTGAGCAGCTGGATTTTGCGTGCTCTCTGGCTTACTAGTACTACCAGTGCTAGGACTTTTTCTGACTGAAGAGGATTTACCCGGGCCGCCTATACCACCTGAACCTGGCGCTCCACCTCTTGATATTCCTCCGTTATTTTGCCCTAGAGACATATGTTTTTCCTTGCTGCTATTCAAACAGTTAATGGTTAAGAAGGGATTATTCGCCTCAATATGTAATAATTAATTACGTAATTATGGCAAATTAATGACCACTCTTGCCTTAAATCCAAAAATTCTAGATAGAAATAGATTTCTGTCACAGGAGGTGGCGGCGAAGGAAAGATTCAGCGATTTCACAGAATCAGTAAAAGAAGAGATCATTCAGCAAAAGCCAGAACCTTCTGTTATTGAAAATCTACTAAATCAAATTCATAAGAGTCCAAGCTTTAATAAGATAGTCGATGGTATAAGTCTCTCCTCAATTTCAGCTTTAACTCTCTCTGCTTTTGTAAATAAACATTTCTTCAAAGTACCAGAAAATTTATCTAAGTTTCTTTATCGCTTTGGTGATATTTCAAACAAAGTTTTCCAATCTTTAAATTCAGTAAAAAATATTGCCAAATTGTATCCAAACAAAGACTATGTCAACACTTTAGGGCACCTTGCTGATTTCTTTTTACCCTTCGTTGTCGATATGAAAGATTTTTATCTAAGTCGGGGTTTGTCGTTAGGATTATATGGTGGTGCTAATGCTCTAAACACTCTTGGAGAAAAGGCAAAATTTAAATCAGAGCAAGAATACTTTGATCATGTAAAAGATGGTTTGAGTAAATCTGTACAAAACTTCTTTGGCAATCCAGGTAGTTTTTTCAAGAACTTCTTCCGTCATGATAAAGCTATGACCGGAATCTTCGCTTCAAGTTTATGCCTCAGTGGTTTTACACTATGGAAGCCACTCGAATTAATGTTCGGCAAAGTTGGTCGTGTTATCACTGCCGTCTTAAGAGATTCAGGAGGCTTCTTAACAGCACTTGAATTAATGAAACCTGGTCATATACGCAGTGGCAAAATTTTCTATGGACTTTCTGGCTACTCACAATTCTTAGGAGCTGTGTTTAATTTACTGGCTGAATCAGCATTTAATAAATACAAAGAAGTTCTTGATCCTTTAAGTTTCGCTTTTAGTAACCTCGGAAGATGGCTATTGAGCATTTCCTATGCAAGGGAAGAGACAGGAATCAAAAATTAGTTATGATTAAACTGTGAGCGATTTAAAAGAAATATTCTCGCAGATTGATTTAGATACAAAAGATCTTGTAGCTAAACTCATAGAGCTTGCTAACGTCAATTCACATAGCTATAACCAAATTGGTTTAAATTTTGCTCGTGACTTTATTTCACAAGAACTAAAAAAACTTGAGATCAAAAACCCTGGTTTAAATTTAAAGATTGAGAAGATAGATTTTGGTGAAACTGAGATCATTAATGAACAAGGTGAACTTCAAAAAATCAAACTAAGCCCTGGACTCAAAGTTACTAAAACCAATGCCAATCCTAATGCTAAAAAAGTTTTACTAATGGGGCACTTAGATACTGTATATTCAGAGACATCTAGCTTTCAAACTTGTGATTTTATTGATGCTACTACACTCCAAGGACCTGGGGTTGCCGACCTGAAAGGCGGTCTCTTAGTGATTTGCAAAACTTTAGAGCATTTTGAAAAATTACCAGAAGCAGCAAATATATCCTGGCAAGTTTTCCTCAATACCGATGAAGAGATCGGTTCACCAGGTTCTAGTAAGTATTTTGCGGAGCTTGCTAAAGACAATGATCTAGCTTTAATTTTTGAACCAAGCCTTAGCGATGGCTCTATCGCCTATAGAAGAAAAGGCACAGGAAATTTTCAGTTCGTTATCAAAGGCAAATCTGCACATGTAGGTAGAAATTTCACTGAAGGCATTAATGCCATTGTGATTGCTGCAGAGTTAGCACAGAAACTATATAAACTAAACGAGCAAAATCCCAATCTAATAGTTAATCCCGGCAAAATCAGTGGTGGTGGTGCATTAAATGCAGTTCCAGATTTATGTATTCTCGGTGTGAATATTAGAATCACTGAAACAGAAGATACAAAATTCGCTGAGAATGAGTTAAAAATTTTCGCTCAAGAGTTAGAAAAAAAATACTCTGGCTCAGAAATAAAACTTTATGGTAGCTTCAATCGCAAACCAAAAATTCCCAATGAAAAAACTGATGAGTTAATTGCGTTGATCAAAGCCTGCGCCAAAGAGTTAAACATAGAACTGCCTCTACGCGATACTGGTGGTTGCTGTGATGGAAATAATCTACATGAGCATGGACTGACTAATATTGATACTCTCGGCGTCCGTGGTGGCAAGATTCACTCACCAGAAGAGTTTGTGCTTTTAGATTCGATTCCGGAGAGAGTCAAATTAGCGGTTTTGATATTAAGCAAGTTAATCAATTAGTTGCCACCTGGGGTCGCACCTCCACTTTCCACCTTAACCTAAATAATATGCAGCTGTAGCTTGCAGTGCAATTCTAATTCACTGTGTAAAGTTTATCTTGGTTAAGGTGGAAAGTGGAGGTGCGACCCCTATAGCAGCATAAGCCGACGTATCTCAGCAACAGACCAAGCTTGAGCGATACAACCTCTAGCTGAATGTGGCTCTGTCGCATCAAAGATTTCTGAGATTGAACCAATTCCAGCTTCCTTAAAATGAATTTCAAAGTTCTTAATTAAAGTCTGAATCTTTTCCTTAGCAAGATTAGCTTGACCTGCATTTTTCAATATAGCTTCACCATAAGCACCAAGAAGCCATGGCCAAACGGTTCCATTGTGATAAGCCTTATCTCTTTGTTTTTGATCACCTTGATATTTTGGACAAAAATCAGGGTCACTTGGCGAAAGAGTTCTTAAACCAAAAGGTGTGAGTAATTCATTATCAATCTTATTTAACACTTGATCTGCTATTGCCTCAGGCACTATAGAATAAGGCATTGATAGTGCAAAAATTTGATTTGGTCGCAACTGGCTGCAAACTTCGTTATCTCTTACATAGTCAGCTAAGTAGCCATATTCAGGTAAATAAAAAGTTGGAACAAAAGAATCTTGAATTGCTTGTTTGATTTGCTCTGCTCTTTCTTGAATTGGATCTTTAAATCTTGCCGCAAGCTCAGCAACAAAAGATACAGCGTTATACCAAAGAGCATTTATTTCAACCAAAAAACCATATCTTGGAATAACAGATTTGCCGTCAACACAAGCATCCATCCAAGACATAGAGTCAGCTTCAGTACCTGATTCAAGCAAACCATTAGGATGGTATTTCACATGTGGAGGAATACTTGCAGCATAGCAAGTGAAAATATCTTTTAGATCCTCCCAGAAATGATCACGAATCAAGGCATAATCTTTATCTGCATAGAGAAATTGCTGTATAGTCCAGAAGAGCCACAATGAAGCATCAACTGAATTATAAGCAGAGTCTTCTTTACTCTTGCCAATGATATTTGGAATCAAGCCATCTTTTTTATAATCCAAAAATCTTCTTAGTGTGTGCAAATAGATTTTTTCATAACCAGTCTCAAGAAGCAGTCCTGGTAAGGAAATCATAGTATCTCTTCCCCACTCTCCGAACCAAGGATAGCCAGCGATAACTGAAAAACTATTGATATCAGGCTTCACAATAAATTTCAAAGCTGCGCTTTTCATCTTTACAGCAAAATCATTTTTATCCAAACCAAAAAGTGTTAGGGTGAAATCTTTAAGTGCTGATCCTAAAGTGTGCTTCTCAAAATTACTACGGCGTTTAATTTCAAAATCCCACAGAGTATTTAAAGTTGAAATATTTTGCTCCATTGTCGACACAGAGACAATAGTATTTTTCTGAGAATTAAGTTCTATCTCAAAGGAACCAGGAGAAGCTAAATCCTCTACGAAGTCGTAACCACGGTCTTTTTCAAGCTTCAAGTGAAAGTTTTTATACCAAGCATTATCATCAACATACAAAGCAGGAGTATTTGATTGAATAAAAAGTTCATGACTCTCTTGATAAAGTTTGAATTTTATATAATCATCATGATGATCTGCCTTGAAATTAGCTGAACCGTTCTCCTTAGACAAAGCATGAAAGTTTCTGAAAGCCAATAAGGGTCTAAGAAAGAGTTTTGGATTTCCTTTTGGCGCACCACTAATACTATATTTAATCAAAGTAGTATGCTCTCCCCAAGGCATAAGAATCTCTTTGGTCAATTTAAAATCTTGGAAATCATAAACCCACTTAGGATTCAGATCCTGGTTAAAGTAAAAACCAACTTTTTCACTTTCCTGTAAAGGAATCTTTACGCCAGGTTCATAGTAATGATGAGCTAGGAAATATTTATGATCATCAATCAAAACATATTCATCAAATTTAGAAATTAAGACTTGTCTTTCAGCAATAGTCGGTGCTGGAACCACCAGCAAACCATGATATTTACGAGTATTACAGTTGAGTAAATTATTGGATGAGTAAGCACCTAAGCCATTTACTTCTATCCATTCTCTTTCTAATAATTTATTTTCATCAACTTTAATAGGATCGTCCTGCGTTCTTTGCTCCAAAGTTGCTTCCATAAATCAAATATAACTCTTTAGTAATAAATTTTCTATCGTTTGAAACAACTCATCAGAATCAGGTCTTATCCGCATCAAGAAAAGATCCTAGTTGTCTTTAATCATTAAAGAAAATCTAATATGTACAAACAAAGAGCTAGATTTAGAAAAATTTATTATGATTTCTAATATGGAGCTACGCTTCAAAATATTTACCTGTAGTCCCAAAGGGTTACAAATTAAAACTAAAGAGGTGATTTGAGCTTAGAAGTTCTAATGTTTGGCTGGGAATTTCCACCTTTCATAAGTGGAGGATTAGGAATTGCCTGCTATGACCTTACGAAAGCATTAGTAGAACTCGGGGTAAAAGTTAATTTTGTCTTACCAACAATTCCAAAGAATCTTAGCAGTCACGTAAACCTTATCAATAGTACAGAAGTAGAACTTAAATCGGTTCATCAACATTACAGTTATGAAAAGTTTTTAAAAGAAATAAATTTCATTAAAGTAGATGCATTAGTACATCCTTATATCAACGAAACTCTCTATCAACAGTACCTACACAAACTTGAAGACCATAAGATTCATGCTGAAGAGAATGAGCATTTTTATAAATTTAAACTTAGTGGTCAGTATGGACCAAACTTAATGAGCGAAGTGATTCGCTATTCTTTCATAGCAGGAATCATTGGTGCAGAAACTCCTCATGACATCATTCATTGCCATGATTGGTTAACAATACTTGCAGGAATTGAAGCAAGAAAAGCTAGTAAAAAACCTTTGATTTATCATGTACATGCTCTCGAAACTGATAGGAGTGGGGTTTTTGTTAACAAAGAAATTTACGATATTGAGAAGCATGGCTTAGAGCAAGCTGACCAGATCATTGCTGTAAGCAATTACACAAAAAATTGCATTGTAAATTTTTATGGCATCAACCCAAACAAAATTACAGTTGTTCATAATGCAGTTTCCAAAGAAAAATTCAATCATCAAGTAAACCAATTCAAAAGAACAGAGGACGAAAAAATTGTTCTCTTCCTTGGCAGAGTAACTTATCAAAAAGGTCCAGATTATTTTCTAGAAGCTGCCGCTAAAATTCTTCAAAAAGATAAAAATATCCGCTTTGTTATTGCCGGGGTAGGCGATATGATCAATAGATTAATTGAAAGAGCTGCTGAATTAAAGATAGGCAGGAACGTACACTTCACAGGATTTTTAAATAGATTAGAAGTAGAAGAACTTTTTCACATTTCTGACGTCTATGTTATGTCTAGCGTATCTGAGCCTTTTGGAATTTCTTCACTCGAAGCAATTCTTTTCGACGTGCCAGTAATTATTTCCAAACAGTCTGGAGTTGCAGAGGTTCTAAACAGTGCATTAAAAGTGGATTTCTGGGATATTGAAGAATTAGCTAATCAAATATATAGCGTAGTAAGTTATCCCGCTTTACAGAAAGAATTAAATACTAGAGCTGCCGAAGAATTAAAACATATACAGTGGGAAAAGTCTGCCCAGAAAGTTATCAAACTTTATTCACAAGTAGGCGAAGCCTAAGGAGCTTGCTCCTTAGGTGAGACGAGAGAGAACTAAGCTTTACGAAGTAAAACTTTATAATCAATTAGCGAAACTATAATAGGGCTACTACTGTCTTTGTATTAGGTCCACTTACTGTAAAATTAGTCTATGCCAAGCGTTTGCTTTTATTTCCAAGTTCATCAGCCTAAAAGGCTGCGCAAATACACGATATTTGACATCAATCGCTCACATTTTTATGAAGATGATGAAGCCAATGCAGCAATCATGAGAAAGGTTGCACACAAATGTTATCTACCAACCAATAAACTAATGCTCGAGCTAATCAAGAAGCATGAAGGTCGTTTCAGAATTTCTTATGCGATAACCGGTGTGGCAATTGAGCAAATGAAAAGATTTTGTCCAGAAGTATTAGATTCATTCAAAGAACTAGTGGCAACTGGCTGCGTTGAAATACTCTGTGAAACTTATTATCACAGTCTTTCATTTCTTTTCTCAAAGAAAGAATTTATCAAACAAGTAGAGAAACAAAGACACCTGATTGAAACAGAATTTAATTACTCACCAAAATCATATAGAAATACAGAGCTTATTTACAATAACGAAATAGCCTATATCGCTGAGTCATTGGGCTTTAATACAATTCTTGCTGAAGGTATAGAAAAAATCTTAGGCTGGAAAAGTCCTAACTTTGTCTACAAACCAGTCAATTGCGACAACATAAAGCTTTTGCTTAAGAATTACAAACTCTCTGATGATATAGCTTTTAGATTTTCTAATCATCAATGGAATGATTTCCCTTTAACTGCAGACAAATTTGCAGGCTGGGTCCATGGTTTAGATGGCAACGCAAACACTATCAACCTATTCATGGACTATGAAACATTTGGTGAACACCAATGGGCAGAGACTGGAATATTTGAATTCCTGAAAGTACTTCCAGAGCACATCATGAGACATCCAAGCTTCGAGTTTAATACTCCAGCAGAAGTTAGTGCTAAGTATCCAGTAATGGATAGTATCGACGCTCCTTATTATATTTCTTGGGCAGATACTGAAAGAGATTTAACTGCCTGGAAAGGAAACTATTTACAAGATGATTCTCTAGATGCAATTTTTGCTCTGGAGGATAAAGTCTATAGCACCAGAGATCAAGGAATCATTGATACCTGGCAATCACTACAAACTTCTGACCATTTTTATTACATGTGTACCAAATGGTTCTCAGATGGTGATGTACATAAATACTTCAACCCCTATGGCAGTCCCTATGAGGCTTACATAAACTATCAAAATGTTTTAAAGGATTTCGAGAAAAGTATAGAGGCAAGAATTTTAGTATGAAGTATTTATTTGAAGTTAGTTGGGAAGTCTGCAATAAAGTAGGCGGAATCCATACGGTTATGGCGACCAAGGCTGAACAAGCAGTGAAAGTCTTTGGTGATGGCTATATCACCATGGGTCCAGACATTGGACAAGATGCAGAGTTTGAAGAATGTGAAAATGAGTTCTTTAGCAAGCTTAAGCCATACCTTGAGCAAATCAACTTACCATGCAGGTTTGGACGTTGGAAAGTTCCGGGCAAACCACTTACTATTTTAGTTGGCGGCTTTAAAGAAAAATTCAATGTAGAAAGATTGCTTTATGCATTCTGGGAAGAGTACGGTGTCGATTCACACGAAGGGAGTTGGGACTATGTAGAACCAATTCTATTCTCTACAAGTTGCGCTGAAGTTATAGAAGTTATCGTTGAATCAATGCTGAAAAGCTCAGACAATGCAGTTGCACAATTCCATGAATGGATGTCAGGAGCTGGAGTTCTTTATCTAAAACGTAATCTTCCAAGTGTTGGTACAGTAATGTCTACTCATGCAACAGTCTTGGGAAGATCGCTTGCACAGAACAACCCTCTTTATTACACAGAAGTAGAACTTGGTCACAATGTGGCAGATAAAGCTTTTAGATACGGCGTTAGAAGTAAGCACTCTATTGAAAGTATCTCTGCAAGACAGGCTGATTGCTTCACTACAGTTAGTGATTTCACGGCAAGAGAAGCTGCATTAGTTCTCTCAAGAAGACCTGATGTCGTTGTTTACAATGGTCTTAACACAGGCGATGTCCCTGATATCAAGAAATCAGAAGTTAGTAAGTTACGTAAAAAACTTCTTGCTACTTGCGGTGATTTCCTTCAAGAGAAACTATCAGATAAAACTAAAGTATTAATCACTTCAGGCAGATATGAATTTAAGAACAAAGGCTATGACTTAGTCATAGAGAGCATTGCGAAACTAAAAAACATGCTACGCGAATCTAACTCTAATACACCTATTGTAGTTTTAATTTTAGTTGCCGCAGATCAACGTAAAGTTCAAAACTACGAGTGGTCACGACCGAATGATTCAAGCAAAAAACCAATTGCTATTACTCCAGTTCATAATCCAGATCATGATGAGATATTAAATTCATGTAAGCATTTTGGTCTTGATAACAATGACTCAAACGTGAGAGTGATTTATTCAACTCTTTATCTAGATGGCTCTGATGGCATATTCAATATGAGTTATAACGAGATACTTAGATGCGCAGACCTAACTCTATTCCCTTCATTCTATGAGCCATGGGGTTATACACCGCTTGAAAGCGCAGTTAATGGTATACCAACTATAACTTCTGACTTATCGGGCTTTGGTCAATGGATACATACCTTAGATGGTGACTGGAGATCACTTGTCAGAGTTCTTCCAAGAAGAAATAAAACTCATGAACAAGAGGTACAAACTTTTGCAAGCTTAATCAATGAACTAGTAAGTCTAAAAACTAAAGATCTTAAATCTACAGTCAAAGAATTACGCAGCAAGATTGATTGGAAAACTATTTATGAATCTTACATAGCTGCTTATGACATTGCACTTGCAAAAGCCTATGATAGAGCTATTTCATCTAAAGAACATATAGATAGAAATCCTTTCAAACAAGCTGAATGTCAGGTAGCATCCTCCAATGCTTTGATGAGATGCTTAGAACTTGATGTTCCTCTTCCTGAAGGACTTGAGAACTTAAACAAGATAGCTCATAATCTCTGGTGGTCTTGGGATAATGATGCCAAGAGATTATTCAGAGAAATCAATCCTAAGCTCTGGCATTACTTAGATCACAATCCAGTAAGACTACTAAAAAGCATTCCTTATACAGAGTTTGAGAAGCTCAAGAAAGATAAGGACTTCATGGCTAACTACAATAAAGCTTCCGAGAAATACGAGAAGTACATGAAAGGTCATACCGAGTTGGTAGATTCTTCAAAACCAGTTGTAGCTTACTTCTCAATGGAGTATGGCATTCATGAATCCTTACCAATATATTCTGGTGGTTTAGGAATACTTTCTGGAGATCACCTAAAGACTTCTTCTGACTTAGATGTAAACCTAGTTGGCATAGGACTTTTCTACCATAATGGTTATTTCATTCAAGAAATTAATCCTGATGGTTATCAAATGGAACATTACCCTAACTATGATTGGAGTAATCTGCCATTAAAAGTTCTGCTGAATCAATTTGGCGAACCAGTAAAAATTCCTGTAGAATTCCCTGATAGAACAGTCTGGACAAAAGTCTTCTGGGTTCAAGTTGGTAGAGTACCTTTATTCTTATTTGATACCAATATCGACGAGAACAAAGAACAAGATCGCTCTATTACTGCAAGACTTTATGTAGCAGATAGAAGAGCAAGAATAGAACAAGAGATTGTTATTGGGATCGCTGGAATTAGATTACTAAAAGATGTTCTAAATCTTGAACCATCTGTTTACCACTTAAATGAAGGTCATTGTGCCTTTATTACTGTGGAGCAAATCAGACGTTTAATGCAACAAGGCTTCTCATTTGAAGCGGCTTGTAAAGCAATTAAACCTGCAATAGTCTTCACGACTCATACTCCGGTACCAGCAGGTAATGAAGTATTCTCTAATGATTTAATCAAAGAAATGTTCGCGCATACTTTCTCAATGCTCAATGTGCCAATAGAGAAATTCTTAGATTTAGGTGCTCAGGATTCAGATCCAAACAATTTCTGTATGACTGTACTTGCACTCAAGCTTTGTAGTAAAGCAAATGCAGTATCAGTACTACATGAACATGTTAGTTACGATATGTGGAAACCATTAATAGCTGATAGAAGAGATGACTTCATGGCTGTTACTAATGGAGTACATATAGAGAGCTGGATGAGCGAAGGTATTTATAATCTTTGTGTTGATAATGGTCTCTATAGCAAGTCTAGAAAGATTCAAAACATTCCAAGCAATAAGATTTGGGAGAAGCATCAAGAGTCTAAACAAGCACTTATTGACTACTCTAAACAAAAAATCATTGTTGACTACACACGTAATGGTATTGATATCGATGTAATCAAGAGTATTCTGGATGGCTTCAACAAAGATACCTTGCTGATTGGTTTTGCAAGAAGATTTGCTGAGTACAAGAGAGCAAACTTACTATTCAGTGACATTGAAAGGCTTAAAGCTATTCTTAGAAGCACTGATAAACCTGTAACCTTTGTCTTTGCAGGTAAAGCTCACCCAGCAGGTACTCACGCTAAAGAAATAATTCAATCGATCTATCATCAAGTTTTTGATAAAGAATTTGTTGGTCGCTTGATCATATTAGAAAACTACAATATGAGCCTGGCACGTATGTTAGTACGTGGTGTTGATGTTTGGTTAAATACACCAATCATCAACATGGAAGCTTGTGGTACTAGTGGCATGAAAGCTGCTATCAATGGCGCGCTTAACTTATCTATTCCAGATGGTTGGTGGGCAGAAGGCTACAACAAAGAAGTAGGTTGGAGCATAACGCCTTCTCACAATCCAGATCAAAACCAAGCGATGTTAGAGGAAAGCAGAATTCTTTATAACTTACTTGAGAAAGAAGTTATACCTCTTTATTACAACCGTGATGGAGCAGGTATTCCACAAGAGTGGGTAGAGATGATGAAAGCCTCAATTGACCAAGTTAGTAGAGATTTCGGTGCTGATCGCATGATTAGAGATTACATTACTAAGCTTTATAAGCCGGTTGCTGAGAGATCTTTGGTTAGTGCTAAATAAAAGCATCATCTATTAATCTTCATCCGTGCTATTATAAAGAAAATATAAAGTAGATGAAATTAGCTTCGATAAATTCAAATCTTTCAGTTCCTGCTTCAAGACAAGTTGGCAAGAAAGATCTTGGCCCAGTAGGCGGATCTAGAGAAGCTAATAGAGGTCTTGGTAATGCATTAAGCCAAACTGAAGAGCTTAGTAATGGGAATACAGGTTTATCAGAATCTTCTATCAACAGCACTATTATGGGATTTAACTCATTAAATGCTTTTTCAGAAGCATTAGGTATGACTTCTTTAAACAAGGGACATAGAGGCAGTTTAGTTACAGACCTTTCACGCTCATCAAGAGCAGCTCAATTAAACCAATTAAATAAAACCTTAGCTCAAGGTGCTTAATTAATATTTTTAGAGCCTGTTTGAAAAGCTCCCAGATGCAAGGCTTGCGAGGAATGTGAAGGCTGAGTTGACTCCTTCGTCAATGATGACTTCACATGACGAGTGTAACGCAGCAGATGGGGCTTTGCATGCAGGCTCTACTTAGCTTTAACCTTAGCTGCCATGCCGATTGTACCTAGGTCCATAGTCCATTCTAAGAATAAATCTTTATTTTCTGGAGCCATTGATTCAACGGCTTTTTGTAATAAGTTAGCCTGACCAAGACCACTATTAAATTCTATCTTGGCAAGATCTATATCTATTTCCTGCTCAGCCATACCTTGTAAGTCACCATTAGCACTATCTTTGAGTATCTTCTCAAATTGATCTAAAGATTCTTGATGAGATTTACCAGAAGCAACTATAACCCTCTGACCATAGTAGCTATAGTAATAGTCCAAACCACCAAATGGATTTTCTTCACAGATGATTTTAAATTTCTTCAAAGAACCATTTTGGTCAGCTCTTAATGCATAAGCAAAAGGAATATAGTCAAAGAGTCCATTAAACATATAACAATTAGTAGTACCCAGATTGTTATTGACTATAGAAATATTATTAGCCCGAGCAAACTTCTCTGCATGCTTTGGAATTGCTTCTTTTAGAATCATCTCACCATGATCATCTAGAAGGTTTTGGATTTTACCAGCGATATACATTGGCATTATATAAATTGGTTCACCATAGAATAACTTTGCTCCTTGACCCGCATTAACAGTGACATTACCAAGGTTAACTGAGAAGAGATAACCTTTAATACCAGTTATACTTTGGAAACTTCTCATTGCAAAATACAACTGTTCATATGGAGTTATACGGTCAATTGCAATTCCTGATTCAATAAAAGTATCTTCAACTTTTCTTGCAAAGTCTGCATTAATAAATGACTTGGCGTTATTAGGCACAAACTCTTGCATTACCACATCATCAGTTTTAGTTTTTTGGAAAATGAAATCAATAATTTCTTCTAAGTTATTTTGGATATTGAGCTTAGAACTGATACCTCTACCACCAGATTCTTTACTTGCTTTAAGAATCCAGAAGTCTATATGTGCCACATCTTGCG
>CAYQSL010000014.1:0-3113 GCA_964420165.1 uncultured Gammaproteobacteria bacterium
GATATTAACGCCTGGCTCTGAAATTAAATAAGAGCTCGTCATCCTCAATCCTGAAAGGATTGGGGACCCAGTCTTCTAGTTAAGCACTGCTTGTAACTGATGAATAATGCTTTTTGCGGCTTCGCGTCCTTCAAAAACTGCCGTCACTACTAAATCTGAACCACGTACCATATCACCACCAGCAAATACTTTTGGGTTAGATGTTTGGAATTGGTTATCACGGTTTTTAGAAACTTTTACTCTGCCGTTTTCTTCAAGCTCAACACCGAGCTTAGTAAACCACTCTGGGGGATTTGGTCTAAAACCAAAAGCCATTATCACTGCATCACAAGGAATAATTTCATCAGAACCATTTACAATTTCTGGCTTCCTTCTACCTTGCGTATCCGGCTCTCCAAGCTTAGTTGTAAGTACTTTTAAACCTTTTGCTTTACTTGCCTCATGAATAATTTCTGCTGGTTGTTTATTCCAAAGGAATTTGATTTCTTCTTCTTTGGCGTTAGCAACTTCTTTGCGCGAACCAGGCATATTAATTTCATCTCTACGATAAATACAAGTCACTGATTTAGCACCTTGGCGAATTGCAGTTCGGGTACAATCCATAGCAGTGTCGCCGCCGCCCAATACCACTACATTCTTACCCTTCATTGAAACTGCCTGCAAAGTCCCATCTGCTGCGTTACGCTCGTCATGCGAAGT
The DNA here is from genome assembly GCA_964420165.1 of uncultured Gammaproteobacteria bacterium. GTDB lineage: Bacteria > Cyanobacteriota > Vampirovibrionia > LMEP-6097 > LMEP-6097 > CAYQSL01. The sequence continues at coordinate 700 of CAYQSL010000014.1, forward strand.
CATCATTGACGGATCAGTCCACTCAGCCTTCACCTTCCTCGCAAGCCCTGCAGCTGGAAGCTTTTCAGACAGTTTCTGGTTCAGTGTTTTAATATCTAATTCTTGATGAATATTTGCAATTAAGTAATCCAGTGCCTGATATACCCCTTCCACTTTAGTCTCTGAAAGCCTCTCTTCAACAGCCTTATAAGTACCCATGCCCAAGAAAATCGCATCATATTTCTCTACTAATTCTTCGATTTGAATATCTTTGCCGATTTCAGTATTGAGCACAAACTCAATTCCCATCTCTTCCATAATCTGGCGACGGCGTTTAATAACTGACTTCTCGAGTTTAAAAGATGGAATCCCAAAAGTAAGCAAACCACCAATCTCTGGATGCTTGTCATAGACAACTGCCTTAATACCATTGCGCGTAAGAATATCGGCGCAACCTAATCCCGCAGGACCAGCTCCAATTATTGCCACTTGAAAACCTGTTTCATAGCGCATTGGATTAATAGTTGGTCTCCAACCTAATTTAAAAGCTTCATCTGTAATGTATTTTTCTATACTACCAATTGTCACTGCTCCGAAATCTTCATTCAGAGTGCAAGCTCCCTCACAGAGACGATCCTGCGGGCATACACGTCCACATATTTCAGGAAGAGTATTAGTAAGATTTGAAAGCTCAGCAGCCTCAAAGAGATTACCGCTTTGGACTAATTTGAGCCATTCCGGAATGTGATTAGCAACTGGACATTTCCATTTGCAATATGGCACTCCACAATCTAAACAACGAGCAGCTTGTTCTTGAGCATCATTATTTTCATAGTGACCATAAATTTCTTGGTAATGATTTACTCTATCTGTTGCGTTAAGTTTCTCTGGGTCTTGCCTAGGCAATTCTAGAAACTGATTGAGTTTCGTATTCATTTATTATCTCCAAACCTACCGTCTTAGGCTTTACTAGCCAAAAACTTTTTATTTTATCCGTAAAATTATTTAAAATATTTTTTGCCCATTGACTCTGAGTTTCAGCAAAAAATTCTTCAATTGTATTTTTCAATAGAGCACTAGCTCCGTTCATTTCCTCAGAATCAATTCTCAAAAGCTCAATCAATTCAGGATTGTAATGTTGCACTAATAAATTCTCTTCATCAAGCACGAAAGCCAGTCCACCAGTCATTCCCGCACCAAAATTCAAACCAACTTTACCAAGCGAAACCACCAAACCGGCAGTCATATATTCACAACCGTGATCTCCAAGACCTTCAACTACAGCCAAAGCACCTGAATTTCTTACCGCGAAACGTTCGCCTGCTATACCTGCAGCAAAGAATTTGCCACCCGTAGCGCCATATAAACAAGTGTTACCTGCAATAGGAGTGACTTGAGTTTGGAACTGACTATTAGGCGCAGGATAAATTACAATCTTACCGCCGTTCATGCCTTTACCTACATAGTCATTTGCATCTCCTTCTAGAATTAAATCAAGCCCTTTGATATTCCAAGCTCCAAAACTCTGTCCAGCAATGCCTTTGAAATTAAAGGTAATGTCATTTGCAAGTCCTTTGTCACCAAATTTACGTGCAATCTCTCCTGAGATTCTTGCACCAATAGAACGGTGTTGGTTTTTGATTTGATAATTGAAACTTTGTTTCTCATTGCGCTCAATAAAAGGTAATGCTTCTGCAAGCATTTCTTCTGCCAGTTCCCCTTTATCATTAGGAGGATTTCTACTTTGTAACGCATAGTTAGGCTTGCCTACACTAGAGTCTAACTCAGTAAGTAGAACGTCTAATGAAAGGTTTTTTTGTTTTTCTGTTCTAGCTGGAAGTCTTTCTAATAGCTCGGTTTGACCAATAATGTCTTTTAGCTCTTTAACACCTCAGTAAGCCAGAATTTCTCTTATCTCTTGAGCAACGAAGCGCAAATAAGTTTCAGCAAGTTCTGGCAAGCCTTTGAAATGTTTATCTCTAAGAATTGGATTTTGCGTAGCTACTCCAGTAGCACAATTATTTAAATGACAAATCTTTAAATATTTACAACCGAGTGTAATTAATAAAGTAGTTCCAAAGCCAAAAGACTCTGCACCAAGAATCGCAGCTTTCACCACATCGTAACCAGTTTTAAGCCCACCATCAGTTTGTAGTTTTACTTTATCTCTTAAATTGTTCGAACGCAAAACTTGATGCGCTTCAGTTAAACCTAGTTCCCATGGGGCTCCTGCGTATCTTATCGAAGTAACTGGACTTGCTCCAGTACCACCATCATGACCAGAAATAGTAATCGAGTCGGCATAGCTCTTTGCTACACCAGCAGCAACAGTACCTACTCCAGCTTCAGCAACTAATTTCACAGAAACGTCTGCTTTAGGATTAACCTGTTTAAGATCAAATATTAATTGCGCTAAATCTTCAATCGAATAAATA
>CAYQSL010000014.1:3123-18509 GCA_964420165.1 uncultured Gammaproteobacteria bacterium
ATGATGTGGAGGCGGGGAAATCAAAGTAGTACCAGGCTTGGTGTAACGCAAGCGAGCAATTAATTCATTTACCTTATGACCAGGCAATTGACCACCTTCTCCAGGCTTAGCTCCCTGAGCAATTTTGATCTGCAAGCCATCACAATTCACCAGATACTCAGGAGTAACTCCAAAGCGACCAGAAGCTACTTGTTTAATATTAGAATTCTTCTCTGTTCCGTAACGAATAGAATCTTCTCCACCTTCACCAGATACAGAACTTGCACCAATACGGTTCATGGCAATAGCTAAAGCTTCATGCGCTTCTGGTGAGAGTGCACCTACTGACATTGCTGCAGAACAAAATCTTTTCAGAATGGTTTCCACAGACTCAACATCATCTATAGAGATAGAACTTCTATTAGGTTTAAGTCCAAGCATATCTCTCAAAGCTGTATATGGTCTATTTTGTACTAGGTTTGAGAATTTTTTGTATTCACTATACTCGCCGGTTCTTGCCGCTGATTGAAGCGTGGTTACAACATCAGGATTGAAAGCATGATACTCAGCATGAGGATAGAACTTCAATAAACCACCAGGTCTTAAAGCTTGATTAGAATTCCAAGCTTCGGCAGAAAGTATGCGCATATCAGTATCTAAGTCTTTAAAAGTAGCTCCCTGAATGCGACTTACAGTACCAGGGAAACAAATTTCCACAATCTCTTCATGCAAACCGATAATCTCAAAAAGCTGAGCCCCTCTATAACTATTAATCGTAGAAATTCCCATCTTAGAAAGTATCTTATACAAACCTTTATCTATGGCACTTCTGTAGCTTTGCATCAGCTCTACAGTATTAGTACAAATGATGTGATTACGCTTCACTAGATCATATAAAGTTTGGTACGCAAGATATGGATAAATTGCAGTAGCACCAAAACCAATCAGTGCCGCGAAGTGATGCGGGTCTCTTGCTGTTGCTGTTTCAATAATTATATTTGCATCACAACGCAAACCTTTCTCACAGAGCCGCGAGTGAATCGCACCAGTTGCTAGCAGTGCATGAATAGGAATGCGATTACGACGTAATCTTCTGTCAGTAAGTATTAGAAAAACTTTACCGTTAATAACAGCTTGTTCAGCTTGCTCACAAATCTTTAGAACTGCTGTTTGTAAATCACTATCTTTTGGATAAGTTAGATCAATAGTTTCATACGCATAGTTAGTATCATCTGGCTGCAAGAGAGATTTAAACATCAATCTTGAAAGAACTGGAGATTCAATTTCAATTCTTGTAGCATTGTGCGACGACTCCACAAATGGATTAAACTCTTTACCCAAGCAGGTTTTAAGCGACATAACCATGCTCTCACGAATAGGATCAATCGGTGGATTAGTTACTTGCGCGAATTGTTGTCTGAAATATTCATAGAGTGGACGAATTTCTTCCGAGAGAACTGCAAGCGGAGTATCATCTCCCATAGAACCTAAAGCTTCCTGACCAGTTTCCGCAATAGACTTGAGGATTTGGTCGCGCTCTTCAATCGTAAGCTGGAATTGCTTTTCATAGATTGTTAGTTCATGATCAAAAATTGGATCACAACCAGGCTCTTCCTCTTCAGGCACTTGTTTAAGATACTTGGTATAACGTTTAAGCCACTCTTGATAAGGGCTGATAGATTTGAGCTTGTGATTAATTTCATCATTGCTCATTAAGACGCCTTCTTTTAAATCCACGGCGATCATTTCTCCAGGCTTGAGTTTACCTTTGGAAACAACGTCCTCTGGAGCATAGTCATAGACACCGATTTCAGAAGCGATAGTTATATGGCGATCTTTGGTAATCACGTAGCGCGCAGGTCTGAGTCCATTACGATCCATTGCACAAGCAGCGAAGTTACCGTCAGTAAGAACCAATCCAGCAGGACCATCCCATGGATCCATATATAGAGAATAAAATTCATACATCGCACGCAAATCTGGGTCCATGAATTTAGCATTTTGCCAAGCAGGTGGTACAAGGATTCTAATTGCTTGCAACAAGTTAACACCGGTCATTATCAAGCTTTCAAGAATATTATCGAGGCTCATTGAATCAGAACCATCTTTAGAAACCAATGGCATTAACTCTTGAAAATTAGGAATTAATGGACTGGAGTATTTAGACTCACGTGATGTAGACCAATTACGATTGCCATTTACAGTATTAATTTCACCATTGTGAGCAAGCAACCTAAAAGGTTGTGCAAGCCTCCATTCAGGAAAAGTATTAGTCGAAAATCTTTGATGATATAGACAGAGAGACGATTCCAACCTTTCATCAATTAAATCCGGATAAAAGACGGTTAGATAATTTGGCATAATCATGCCTTTATAAGAAATCAATTTCGAAGAGAAACTTGCAATATAAAAAGTTTTGTCTTTATCTTCAAGTGCAAGCTCTGTCTTTCTTCTTGCGACAAATAGTAAACGTTCAAAAGCCTCTTCATTAAGACCGTCTGGTGCATTAACAAAGATCTGCACAATTACCGGTAAAGTTCTAGAAGCATCTTCACCACAAGCACTTGGATCAATAGGAACTAACCTTTCCCAGGCAAGCTCAAGTTTCAGTTCACGTAATTCTTTAGTGATACGGGCAATAGCGCTTGAAGCAAGAGACTTATTCTGATTCAGGAAAAGAACGCCAACGGCATAGTTCTTAGCAAGAGTGACTTTGGCATCTACAGCAAGGCTTCGGAAGAATTTATCCGGCTTCCCAAGTAAGATCCCACAGCCATCTCCGGTCTTACCATCCTGAGCAACAGCACCACGATGAGATAATCTAGTCAAAGAGTAAATAGATGTCTTGACAAGCCAATGCGAAGCTTTCTGGTCCAGACTTGCCATTAAGCCAAAACCGCAACTATCTTTATGGTATGAAGTATCGTAAACTGAGCGCAAAGAACCTATTATTCTAGCAGGGTCACCAATAAAGAGAGATATCCGCCCTTGCTCAACATAAGATTTGGCGATTCTGGTTTTAAATAACAATTAACCTGTATTTTTCAATCTAAATCACGTATAATCTTTTATGAAAATTGTTGAAACGAGATACTTTTTTTTCTCCGCTTAAATAATTTTCTTATATCAGGAGAAAAAAATGTCACAAACGAATAAATTATATGTAGGAAATTTAGACTACTCAGTAACTAGCGAAGAATTAAAAGAGTTCTTTGGTAAAGCAGGCGAAGTAACAGACTGCAAAGTTATCGAGGGTAAAGGTTTTGGTTTTATTACATTTTCATCGGAAGAAGCATCAGCAGCAGCTAAAGAAGCTTTCAATGAAACAGAATACAAAGGTAGAAAGTTTAAAATAGACTTTGCAAGAGACAACCAACAAGGTGGCGGCGGCGGCGGTCCTAGAAGCTCGTTCAGTCGTGGTCCTGGTGGCGGCGGCGGTGGCGGCGGCTTCAACAGAGATCGTGATAGAAGCGGCGGCGGCGGCGGTAGAGAAAGATCTAGAAGTAGATACTAAATCTCTAGCAAATAGCTAAGTATTTAAAACCCCAGAGTCTTAGGATTCTGGGGTTTTTCTTTTCAATAAAGAATTTATTCGTGATCGAGTATAACGTCCATTTCAATGAGCATAGGAACTGGCTCATCATTAACTTTTTCTTTTGAAGAACTACCCTTGATTACACTTAAAATTGAAGGAGCCATTGTTGCAGTTAGGGTTGCTTTCAAGCTACCCGTAGAAGCATCATAGCTAGTGACTTTTAAAACACCAGAAGCAATCGAATCTAAATTACTTGCGATTCCCGTACCCTTTCCTTTTTTAAGATGAGATGCTGCTATGAATATATTTACTTGACCTGGGGTTCTTGGTTCCAAATTATAAGTTTCACCATTGATAAAATCTTCTTCAGGTATAGCAAAAGTCATAGTCCCAGACACAACATCCAAGGTTGGCTTCTTAGCGAAGACTATTTTACTTGCAGTAACACTGATAAAAAGACTAGTACCTGATTTACTAACTGTTACTATGTGTCCTTCAACATCAGAATTTGCAAGCACTTGAGCTGTGCCAATTTTTACATTAGCTTTGCCATCAGCCAAAGCAGGATTAAAAGTCAGAAATAAAAAAGATAGAACTGAAACAAATAGTTTCTTCATCAAATAATTATTCCTCTTGCTAATCAATTAGATACTTCGGAAAATTTTAAAAGAAATTAACTCAAGAAATTTTTATTGCTGCCGATAGAAGTAAGTTGGTGTGAGAGTCAAAAGTTTAGTAATGGTTTTTTTCTTAGTAGGTTTAACAAGGCTAATGCTTAAGCCCGTTACGATTCCTCTTGGCTTAGCCAAAAATATTCTTTTCGGTAGTTTAAGGCTCTCTACAAGAAGCACTAAAGCGGTTTTAAAGAATGTGACAGTTTCTGCGGGACCACTCAAAATCCGTCCTTTCGACTTCCAAACTTAGTTAAGTACTACGTTCATCTTAATTACAATCGCAACTGGTTTATCAGAATCTTTTGTAGTACTAGATCCATTTTTAATAGTTGTAATCGATGATGGTGACATCTTTGCAGTCAATGTAGCTTTTAATACACCAGTCTCAGCATTGTAGCTAGTTACTTTCAAAGTACCAGTTACTTCTGATTCAGCATTGCTTGCAGCAGCTCCACCAGTACTACCATGAGTATAAGCAGCAGTCATAATTACATTCGACTGACCTGGATTTACAACTTCTAAATCATAAGTTGTACCACTCTCAAAATCTTCCTCTGGGACAGCAAATGACATTGAACTAAGGATAGTTACTGTAGATGGACTTCTACTAATAACTAATTTTTGTGCACCAATGCCAACATTGAAATTAGTACCAGATTTTGAAACAGTTACATTGTGACCTTTATCAGAATCAGCAATTAAACTTGCCTTACCAACTTTGACATTGGCTTTTCCATCAGCAAATGCTGGATTAAAAGTTAGAAATAAAGAAGCTAAAACTAAAACAATAAATTTTTTCATTTCGATGATGTTAGCACGCTAAGAAATTATTTCGAATCCGATTGGTTTAAAAGAAAAATTATTAGATTGTTCAGCAGAGCAAGCGGTTAACCCTACAATTAAATCCATCTTAGCTTCGAGAATAATGTAATCGTTTGCCTTGCTTAAAGGAGCTAAGACTTTTATTTTTCCGTCTTCCTTAATAACTACATTCATAAATATATTAAAGGTAGTAGGAACAGCATCAGGTTCAATGCCATAGTCTTTCAAAACCATACAGAGATTACCGTGGCAGCCATGATGCGGATTAGCGTGCCCGTAAATAATTTTAAAAGTTTCAGCACTGCAAGGGGTTAATAAAAAATCATGCCTGCCAACTGTATCTTCAATAATTTCAAACATGATATTGCTGCGATTGGAATAAAGTTTATTTCCCTTGCTAAGAAACAATGTTTCCTCATAATCAAAAGTTCTTCCAGATGAAAGATATTCTTTAATATCATTTGCGTTATAACAAATCAAATCAGAAACTTGTTCACCTTGTAAATCAATGACTTTTAATCTCTGACCTTGAAATAGATTAAATGCAGTTCCACTGCGAGGTTCAATGATTGACATTTAAATACTCTCTTTAATAACTAACGGACATTTCCAATTAGTATCATACTGCTTTCCCGTATATTGTAGAGCTTCAGTTTTATTACCAAAATCTTCCAACATTTTATTAACTGATCCATTTAACTCTTCGTCTTTAGTTCTTATAACGTCACGAATATTCTCAAATTTTCTTTGCTCGCGAAGGATATCAAATTGCTCATGAATATTAAATACCATTGCCGGATATTCAAACCTCCTAGCTAAGCGGCCACTACATGGATTCAATCCCACTACAAAGAATGCTTCTTCCTTTAAGCTGAAGCTGAACTTCGCTGTATTTGGGTCAGAACTCACCCGACTGTCATAGGGATGACTTCGAGAATCTAAATTATAGAGAGCTTGTAATTTCCCCCAGAATAAATTCTCAAAATGATTTTCATCTTGAATTTTAGTTTTAGTAAAAATTACAACAAAGCTTTGATAGGTTTCTTTAGTCCTTCTATAGTTATCAATAAATTGATATAAGGTATCTAGAATCTGCCGATTATGAGCATTCGGACTCATCTCTTCAAGAACCAGAATCTTAATTTTACTTTGATTGATAGCCGCTTTAGCCATTACACAAGGGAAATCCTGCGCTAATACAAAAGCTTTAAACGACTCTTCTACTTCATTAGTCAAAATCTCTTTAGCAGACATAAAGTAATTTTAGCAAACTAATTTGCATTCAAATTATTTCTAGTCAAACAATCTTGAAATCTTAAATTTTTGACAAAAAACTATAATTTGCAAGTACAATAAGAATAGATAAGAGCTTATCTATTCAGGTGGACTCATTCATGGCAACAAATAGGGATGATGATTATATTGAGCAGTCCAGATCGACATTGGTTGATTTAGGCGAAACTAAGACTATAGTTCAGGGCTTACTTGCTGATTTAAAAGTGAGTGCCTTAAAAGATTTGTTTAAAGAAGTTCAAACTTTGGTGAACGGTTTGAACGTTTATAACAGCGATTCACTTGATCCCTGGAGCGAAAATAGATTTGTCAAGAATTACTATGCCGTGCATTTTGAAGCAATAGATTTTAATTATGCTCTCGGCAAAAAAATCATCTACCTTGGCTTTGGCATAGATTGTGATATGCAAAAAAACATTTTAGGTTTTTGGCTTAAACATGATTACGAAAGTTACTTTCATTTTTGGTTGAGAGTTTTTGAACAACTAAAACAATCAGGAATGCAATCTATTGAATTAGGATCCGCAGAAGATTGCTACTTACAATACGAGGCTAGAAGCCGTATCTTTGGCTGATTCGAGCGAAAATTACTTAAAAACAATAACCCTCTCTTAACTCTCATATGTTCTATTTTATTACCACAAAGAGGGTAATTATGAGAGTTGGTAGAGAAGACCGTTGGGAACGCAGACAAGAACGTAAAGAAGCTAAAGGCAAAGAAGACAAAAAAGAAGCCAAGGGCAAAGAGCGACGAGCTGCAAAGTTACAAGCCAAGGTTGATAAAGCAAAAAATCCAAGAAAAATTGCTCGCCTAGAAAAAAGAATAGCTAAATTAGGTGGAGGCGAAGGTGGTGAAGGTGGAGGCTGCGGTGGAGCTGGTGGAGCCGGCGGCGGCGGAGGCTGTGGTGGCGGAGGTTGCCAGCTAAGCGGTAAAAGCCCAATCCCTTCAAAACTAGCTAACCCAAATCAAGCACAACTCGCAAAAGTATCTCCAGCAATAAGGAATTCTGCATGGAATGAGTTTGGGGCTAGAGTAGCGTAAACACTAAGCCTTCAGAAAACGTATTGACAATCAGGCGCCATCCGGTTAAGATAATGCCTGAGTATGGTTGATCGAATAATTTATCCAAATGCACAGGCTGATTTAGTTGAACAGAAATCTCAGTTAAGAGCTCAGAACAATATTAACCTACCAGGAAGAGATTATTGGCATAAGGCTGAAGCACAACTAGTCAAATTAACCAACCAACCCAACAGACTTTTAAAATTACTACCCGAAGAATTTGAAGCATTCTGTGAGTATATAGATTCATTTATACAATCTGACAAAGAGATTAGTGGAGATGATTTTGTAAATGAATTTGAAAAGTGTTTTCAAACAAGTGATGCTCAAGGGCAACTTGGACTTTTACAATTTTTCCATGATCAAAATCAAGCAAGTTTAATTGCAAACAATGCAGCTCCAGTACAAATTAATCGAGTCCAAATTGGAGAATCTAATTATCAAGTCGCCCACGCTTCTTTTATGGGTACACATACACCGGGAGTAAATTCTGATTCTTATATGGTTGGTAATGCTAGCTCACCATTGATTGCAGCAGTATTTGATGGAGTCTCCGAACAATCATATGATTTAAAAAATCAACAATATAGTGGGCATAACTTTGTTAAATGTTTAGCAGAACAAATTGAATCTTCACTAGCTTCAAGTTCTGAAATTCAATCACCTAAAGCATTAGCAGAATTTGATATTTCGAAATTTTTGAATAAAAAAGATTTTGCGCAACTTAAAGTAAGTGATTTATTACAGTTTATAAGAACAAATCAATTGAGATTTTCTGATGCAGACTTCGAAGCAAAACTAATGAATACTATTCTAGGAAAACCAGAAATTAAAAATACTCTTCTAACTGATTTCTTTTTAATGAATCGATATGGGTTTGAGATTGATTCAAATGGTGGTTTAAAAGTCTCAAACCTATTCAAGCAATGGAATTTAAATTCAAGAAATGAAGCAAATCAATATTTAGATAATGCTGCTTCATTAATAAATGATACGAAGAGTTTTATAACTGGTTTAATTAATACGAGCAATGATAACGACGATACTCAGATATCTGTTGATTTAGACTCGTTTAAAACTAGATTAACTAGAAACGTAGACCAACTTTATTCTAAGGTCCACAATGAATCAAATGGTAACGCAACTATATCCATGGCTTTAGATTTAGGAGCAAACCTAGGGTTTTATTATAAAAGTGATTCACCTATTTTAATTATCAAGAAAGACGGCTCTGTTCAAGCCCGACAAGGACAAATGAGAAAATCGGACTTTATTACTATACCTAAAGCTGATGTTGCAGGATTTATTCTTATCACTGATGGTATAGCTGCTAATTCCATTTCAATGCAAAGTTTAGAACCATTTCGTCAAGAAATTTCTCAATTACCAAATCAAAATCCTGAAACTATCATCCGTACAGCTTTAAACTTTGCCAAAGAAAGAACTGACGATAAAACAATCGTTGCAGTTAAACTAGAAAGCTAAACTCTCTGATAAAAGCTATAATTAATAGATCATGAATTCAAAAACTTCTTTCGAGATTAGACGTTCTAATGATCGCGGTCATGCAGATCATGGTTGGTTGCAAAGTAATTTCAGTTTTTCTTTTGCCGAATACCATGATGAAAATCATATGGGCTTTGAGAATCTGCGTGTGATTAATGAGGATGTAGTGCAGCCTGGGACTGGATTTGGTACTCATCCACATCGCGACATGGAAATCGTAACTTATATTCTGGAAGGTAGCCTTAAACATGAAGACAGTATGGGCAATGGCTCTGTCATTAAACCAGGTGACATCCAAAGAATGAGCGCAGGCACTGGCATCACTCATAGTGAATTCAATCCATCAGATACAGAGCCTGTACATCTTCTGCAAATATGGTTCTTAACTGCAAAGAAAGGTATAACTCCTAGCTATGAACAGAAATTTTTTTCTAATGAAGAGAAACAAGGCAAACTAAGACTCATTGCATCCCAAGATGCGCGTGAAGATTCAATTACCATCAATCAAGATGTAGATATTTATGCAGCTTTATTAAATGGTGAAGAAGTTATTGAGCACACTCTAGAACCTGGTAGAAAAGCTTGGTTACAAGTAGCAAGAGGCAGTTTGAAGCTAAATGGCACAGACCTAGGTCCTGGTGATGGAGTAGCTTTGGACGAAGCTACTATCAAACTAAGCAATGGCAGTCATGCTGAGATTTTACTTTTCGATATGAGAAATCGAGATTAGTAATTTTCTAAGTTTCAGAGATTCTTCTGTCTTCCTTACAATAAAAATAGAGTTCAACAAAATTACTAGAAAAATTATCAATATTAAAATCATGAGTTAAGGCACAAAACAATACTGTTTTTAAGAAAGCTTTTTTTGCACCAGGTTCAGTAATTTCATCAATTTTATTTTTTTTAATAAATTGATCTAAATTAAAGTTTTCATCTATCAACTCATCAATCATACTTGCATACAGTTGAGGCACCTGGAGCAATTTCTTTTTTCCTAAATCAAAAAGGTCACATAAATAATCTAATAATTCTGGGAATCTTTTATATTGAGCAACAACTTGCAATAATTCTTCTTTATACTGTGCCTTTGAAAATTCCTTAGTTCGATTTTGCATTGCCTTTAATCCCAACCTAATTAATTTTTTGAGCCTATCTTCGGGTAATAATGTACCACTTCCACCATAGCCTGGATCTAAATTTGCCAAAAATGCTGTTGCCTTAGGTCCCATACCAATTACTTTTTTAGGTGTTATAGATGCTGTAAAAACTTGGCTTCCAGGAACAGGTCTATGCAATCGCTGATTTCTAGCTTCTTCATTTTTCTTTCTACAGTTCTCAATAAAATGAAATAAATTATCTCCTGTAACTAAAGTCTTTAAGATCTCACTTTCTGTTTTATATTTTTCCTCTGGACCAACTATGCAGTAAATAAGGGCTTTAAGATTTTTACAAACAGTATTTATTGCAGATGCACCTCCATTAGCTGCATCTAGCAATATTTGATCATCAAAATTACCCTCTGCATTAAGAAATGTTTTTACTGTTGGTATTGGTTGTATAGTACTAAATTTTGATAATTTAAACACCGTACACAGAATATTCATTCTTGTAAGTGCATCGTCCGAACTTTGCCATTGTTTACTTCTTTGAAACTTTCCAAATTTACTTTCATCATTACGAGTCGGCTTACTAGGCGGCACTAGAAATGATATAAAAGTTTTTATATCCACTAAATAATCATGCCCAGCTTAGATTAGCTATTCTTGAACCAAGTGCTTATATAAGCTAATAAAATTACTAGCCGAGTTATTCAATCCATCTTCTGTACTAGGTTTATGAGAAAAGGCATATTCAACTAATGATCTTAAAAAGGCTTCAGGAGAAAAGCCATTCGTCTTAAATTTCTGTACAAACTCTATTGGGTTAAATTCTTTCTCTAATAGTTCAGCCATAGCAGTCTGTAAATCAAGAGAGCCAGCAGTGCATTGTGATGGCTCGTTTAAATTAAAACTCTCCCAAATTATCTCCAAATCATCTTTTGTACGAGAGCTTTGTAAACACTGCTTAAATCTTTCAGCTCCTGGATCTGAAAGTTCTTCAATGAAATTGAATCCATCAACTTGAGCAAATTTTTCAGCTACAATCCTTCCAGTTGGTACTACAGCCACAGTTGCTCTCCTATAAATACTTCTAGGATTCCTAAAACCATTATTACCACCTCGTTCTGGATTAATACCAAAATATCTCATGATTTGAGTTTATACTCCACTAACAATTCTCTACAACTACAAAACTTCCCTAAATGACATAAAGCAATTTCAGAGAAAGTAAATTTCTCGACAGGTAAATTTTCCAATTCGCCCATGCCAATAGTTATATGTGGATCAAAGTTTGCATAAGCATGCTTCATAGAAAAATCAACAACCCAAGAAGCCGGTTTAGAATAATCTATTTCCTCGGGGTAAGCAAAAACTGATTTATCATTTTCATCCACTTGAACTGCATAAGGCTCAATGATTGCCATCGCATTATTATGCAAATTCATCAACTCTTCACTGCGCGCGAAACCCAAACCACTTACTAATCCGTGATCTTCTGATTGATGTTTGAAAATATGATCGAGACTTAATTCTAGATTTTTATATTTATTTGCAAGAATTTCTAGTTGCTTAGAAATTTCTTTTTGATTTACATCATCTATAACTGCCATAGCAAGTGTGAGATGCGGCAAAGCAGTCTCTCTATCTAAAACAAGAGCTGAACCGACTAGATTTCGATTCAGCTCAAGAGCATAGTTTAATAATGGCTTTACTGGAATTAAGGCTATATCTATAGCTTTATACATTTATTTCTTCAAAATAAACGGATGCGTTGGTTGAGCAAGAAATTCAAGTTCATCACTTGGTAAATCAGAGAAATCTAGAATAGTTGCTGAGAAATTACCAGTAGCATCAGAGCTTCCTGAATCTTTAGAAACCTTAACCACTGTTTGTTTCAAAGCTTTATTGCAGTCCAAATCCACTGTGAGAGGGACTTTTGCAGAATACTTACTATTAGTAGTATGGATTGCAAAATTTCCATCAATCGTAGTCACACCTGAATTACTTGCAATATTACTAAGAGTGATAGTACCTGAACCATCATCGCTACTTGCAACAGTACCTTTAACCGTTGAGAATTTAGAATTGAGACTTAAAGAAGTGTCTGCAAGAACTATATAAACTTTATCGTTACTCGGCAAAACTAACTTAGCTGGCTCATCGCTGCAAGCAGTTGGAGAATTTGATTCTTTACTAGGCTTCAATATTTTAAGATCATAGGTTCCATCTTCAAAAATATCTGTAGGTATATAAAGTACTGCAGAAATAAATCTAGTACTACTAGAGTTCTCAGTAAAATCTCCATCAAGAACTAAAATCGTATAGTAGTCATTTTCTGAATCAGCAGCAAGACCAAGAGAAATACCAGTATCAAAAGTTGTGTTGTTAAAATTCAAAGACGCATTACTTTCAAATGTATCTTCAGCTTTAACCGGCATATAGCTCAACATCAAAGCAACTAAAACTAAAAGAATTTTCTTCATAGCTAGATTTTATCAGTGAAAATCCCAAGCCAGATCTTAATATTTGTGTAATAATTTAGATTGCTTTAACAAAGGGGCTGAAGATTCTAAGGGTTTATAACAAAACATCGAATAAATCACCGAAACCGACTGGACGAACAGATGGTTTCCCCAACACTATCGGGAAAAGAGTTATTCATTCTAAATTATCTACTACTTCCCGACATAGAGTTGATCCAGCTCATAGAACTGATAGATTACAGCAAAGAGAAAATCATTTACCTTTATTTCGTAATAAAACTTTACTGAGAAATTATGCTGAACAACTTATAAGTTTTACAGATTGGTTAGGCAAAGTTGGCAATCCTAATGACTTAAAGGCTTCCAAAAAATTAAGTGATGTTTTATTGCTTCTTGCAAATGAGGATATTAAAAATCAAATTTCACTCGAACATGTAATCACAATCAGAAGAGGGATTCCGGCAATACAAAGATTAAATAGTATTTGTAATGAGAAGCATCCAAAAATTCTTGAAAGTTTATTGGAACACTTAGGAAGAGAAGCAAATTCTACTCCTCTTGCGATACCAAAAGAAAAATTAAAAGTTTTATTCTCCGCATTCCTCTTAAACAGAGTGATTGATGCTTTAAATACACAGACACGTAATTTGCAATCATGGAATTTGGATATGGAGTTTAACGGAATTAAAATTATAGTAAAAGAGCTTTCCAAAGAACATAAAGTAGAAATAAAAATTGAATACAAGCAGAAGGCTCTTACTGACAGTGTCCCAAGCAGATCTTTTAATTACGAAGATGGTGAATTAAGTTTTACAGATAGCGTGCGTAATGCTATTGCAAGTATTATAGAAAATTTTGATGAACGTAAATTAGGAAATGCAGTAAAACAACTTTCAATGGGACAAGAGCATCGTTTACGAGAGCACCTATAGGCGATCCACCTAGGGCTTAGGGGATTTACCTAAACTTCTTAGTTTAGCTGTTAGCCCTATCCAATATTAAAACTAATTTATTTGGCGTTTTCTAATCCAAATAAGCTAGATAGCGTAGGCTAAATAGTCCCTCAGGGGGAATTTCTTATAAAGACTTCCTTACTTAACCGCCCTGCCCATAATTCGCCCATAATTTCATTTTTTTAAATTCATAACATGAAGAAGTTTCTTAGTCTAATACTAACTATACTTATTTTCGCTCAACCAATATCTGCGGCTCAGAATATCATCTTTGATGAACTAGTTATAGTTTCTGGAGATGATCTCAATGTAACGCTAGCGATTGTTCATGAGGATAAGGTAGTAGATTTAAGCACTAATCCTCAATTACATTTAAAGATCAATGCAACTAATCTTAAAATTGCAAACAGCAGCAATAGTTTCAAAACAGATTTATTTCTAGTTAAAACTGATGGTTCTAGAGAATTTATTAGCAGTCAAAATACAACTCTTGCTAAAAATATTGCAAGTACTCAGTTAATTCTTTCACTTAACTCTAAGCCAATGAAAAATGGCACTAACAGCATGCAAATCGATGTTTTCGATACAGCTGGAAACAACGTTAACACTTACGCTCTGAGTTTAGAAGCTTTCAACAAACCTGATAGACAACTTGATCCGTCAGATTTAGATTCACCGGCGGTAGTACCTAATAAAGCTGGTTGCACTGATAATGATTTTGGTGACTGCCAATTAGATTTCTTCTTCCGTAAAGTTTCATTTGAAGCCAATCCTCAGAAAAAAGCAACGACTCAAGTTATCAAAGACAATGGCAAATATAAAATCCTAGTTCCGATTGCAAAAGGAACTATTACAAAAAGAAAATTAATTACTAATAGTGTTGGTGGCGGAACTAATGATAGTTTACAACTTAACCCAGAAGCACTTCTTGAACAACCAGAAAATGGTTTGTTTGAGTATGACGGCACAGGTCTTTATTTCACAGCCAACAATAGTAGAATCAAAATCAATGAAGAAGCTGGTGTTGGACCGGCAGGACCTCAAGGTCTGCAAGGAATTCAAGGTTTACAAGGACCCGCTGGACAACAAGGAGCGCCTGGAACTCAAGGACCAGTTGGACCACAAGGACCTGCTGGATCTGTTGCAAGCTTAAACAATGGCAGCTTTGTTAATTTATCAATAGAGAATGGTTTACTTTCTAACACAACATTAATTGGCGATATTGTAATTCCAAGTGGAGCAATGGCTGGCTATGTACTTAGCTCAGACATCAATGGTAAAGCTAGTTGGAGTGATATAAATTCATTAGCTGTAACTGGCGATAACTTAGGCAATCATATTGCAACTCAAAATCTTGATTTAAATTCATTTGATATTCTTAATGCTTCTAATATCAATGCCGTAACTTTTACAGGTGATTTAATTGGTAACGCTGCAAGTTCTACTAATGCTGGGTTTGCTACTTTAGCTGGATTCGCAGCTAACACAGAGAATGCTACTACTGCTAATGTTGCCGACCTTGCTCTAATCGCTGACTTCGCGGCTAATACTGAAAACGCTACTACTGCTAATGTTGCCGATCTTGCTTTACTTGCTGATTACGCTACGACTGCTGGCTTAGCAACAAATGCTACTAATGCGGTTAACGCTTCGACTGCAACTTTTGCTGCAAACACTGAAAATGCAACAACTGCTAATGTTGCTGACCTTGCTTTACTTGCTGATTATGCGACTACGGCTGGCTTAGCGACTAACGCTACTAATGCTGTTAATGCTTCGACTGCAACTTTTGCTGCAAACACTGAGAACGCTACTACTGCTAATGTTGCTGACCTTGCTTTACTTGCTGATTATGCTACGACTGCTGGCTTAGCAACTAACGCTACTAATGCGGTTAACGCTGATACTGCAACTTTTGCTGCTAACACTGAGAACGCTACTACTGCTAATGTTGCTGACCTTGCTTTACTTGCTGATT
>CAYQSL010000015.1:0-17589 GCA_964420165.1 uncultured Gammaproteobacteria bacterium
CAGCTTCGATATCATTAACATCAATACCTCTAGCTGCGATGTCAGTTGCAACTAAAAATCTAACTTTCTCTTTACGGAAGTTTTGCATAACTGAGTCACGCATTCTTTGCTCCATATCCCCATGTAAACCAGCTGAACTAAAACCTTTAGAGTTTAAAGTACTAACGAGCTCATCTACTTTAGATTTCATATTACAGAAAATCAAAGCTGATTGAAGTTTATGAAAAGCAACTAAACGCTTTACCGCTTCAACTTTACTTTTGTTATTAATTTCAAAATAGAACTGATCTATTTGTGCACTTTGCTCTGTAGTAGAAGTTACATTAATGTGCTCAGGATGCTTTTGGTATTTTTGCATCAACTTAGAAATGTCCTTAGACACAGTCGCTGAGAACATTATAGTCTGTCTAGTTTTTGGAGTTTCTTTCAGAATAGTTTCCATATCATCTCTAAAACCCATGTTTAACATTTGATCAGCTTCATCAAGTACCACAAAAGCTACTTCACTTAGATCAAGAGACTTACGATCCATGTGATCCATAATTCTTCCAGGTGTACCCACAACGATTTGCGCACCTTGCTTTAAAGCTTTCAATTGAATACTAATATTCTGTCCGCCATAAATAGGCACAACAGAAATATCTTGTTGATGTTTAACCAACGCTGCATATTGATCAGCAACTTGCACAACCAATTCTCTAGTTGGACAAAGAACTAAAACTTGCAAACCTTCTACATCAGGATTAAGTTTCTCAATAGTTGGAATAGCAAACGATAAAGTTTTACCCGTACCAGTACCTGCTTGGCCAATAACATCCTTACCATCTAATAGAACAGGAATGGTCTGTGCCTGAATTTCAGTTGGAGTTGTAAACCCCATGTCTTTAATACTCTTTAATAAAGAGTCCGATAAATTTAAATCTACGAATTTAGTCAAAATAATTGTTGCCTTTTTTTTAATGCTCAGCAACTTACGCGCTGGCTACCCACGAAGCAAACTTGGGAGCCCGCCTCTAACACCTATAAAGCTAGCAGCAGAAAGATTAAATTTGCTTAAAGTTAATCTTTTTTCCGGTATTAGTCTTAACATAATTCGAAGCGCTTCAGAGCCAGCATAACAACGCAGACGAGGTTTGCTGATAGGCTCACGCTAATTAAACAGCTCTAAATACTGCTCGTATCCTTCCTGTTTAAGCTTATTTACAGGAATAAATTTCAATGAAGCCGAGTTTATACAATAGCGCTGACCACTTGGTTTTGGACCATCATCAAAGACATGACCCAAATGAGAATTACCAGATTTAGATTTTACTTCAGTTCTAACCATGCCATGGCTTGAGTCTTTAATATTAATTACCGCAGCAGGATCTAAAGGCTGAGTAAAAGAAGGCCAACCAGTACCCGAATCAAATTTATCCTTAGAACTAAAAAGAGCTTCTCCAGTTACTACATCAACATAGATACCGGCTTCTTTGTTATTCCAGTATTCATTTCTGAAGGCGGGTTCGGTACCGCATTCTTGGGTCACGTGATATTGGATGTCGGTAAGTTTGTTTTTCAAATCAGGCTTTGCCTTCGCTTCCGCTGCGGCAAAACCAAAAGTATCAAGTAACTTACCCCAAGTCTTTTGCACAAAAGGCTCTCTTCCAGAACCAGAACGATAATTTGCGTAATGTTGAGGATTCTTTTTGTAATAATCCTGATGATATTCTTCAGCTGGATAAAATTTCTCTGCTGGTAAAATTTCAACTACTACTGGCTTATTAAATACTTTCGATTCATCAAGCTTTTTGAGAATTTCTTCTGCGGTGATTTTTTGCTCATCGGTATGATAAAAAATTGCTGGTTTGTATTGATCACCTCTATCTGCAAATTGCCCCTTAGGATCAGTTGGGTCAATCTCTTTGAGGAAAACATCTAGAAGTTTTTCATAGCTAGTTTGTTCTGGATCAAAATTAATCTGAATAGCTTCATAGTGACCAGTATCACCTTCAGACACCTCTTCGTAATTGGCAGTAGCAGCATCACCACCAATGTAACCAGAGGTTACACTTACAACTCCAGGGAGCTTAGCGAATCTACTTTCAACGCACCAGAAACAACCTCCGGCAAAAGTTGCAAGATTAGCTGATGAGATATCTGGATTAGAATTTTTTTTGAAGTTCATAAATATTACCGTGGTTGCAATGGCAATAACCACAAATG
Organism: uncultured Gammaproteobacteria bacterium; assembly: GCA_964420165.1. Taxonomy (GTDB): domain Bacteria; phylum Cyanobacteriota; class Vampirovibrionia; order LMEP-6097; family LMEP-6097; genus CAYQSL01. The sequence continues at coordinate 2,206 of CAYQSL010000015.1, forward strand.
CTATGAGCCATCGTTTCATGGTTAATAATTATAGCGCTCTCATTGCAAAGAGGATGGGTCCCTGTTTAAGTAATAGGTTCCCAGTCCTTACAAGACTGAGAATGACAAGGATGACGAAAATAAAAAAACCCCACATTGCTGTAAGGTTTTTTGTTTAATGCAAATTTAACTCTATGAGTTTAACACTAGTTAGGCTTATTCACAATAGAGTTGTGCGAAAGAATTTATATCTTCTTAGGAGCATTCATCTTACTATTTTGGAAACCATAGATGAAATAAATTACTAGACCTATGACAAGCCAGATTCCAAATCTTTGCCAGTTAGTAATTCCAAGCTCAGTCATGAGATAGAAGCATGAAACCAAACCAAGAACTGGAATCAAAGATAGCTTTTTCAAGAAGCTTAAAACACTCATCAAGACTACTAAAGCAAAGAAAGTGAAGTAAGGTAGCTTATGCATAAATACTTCTGACATTGATCTTGTTGGATCTTCCAATGTGAAGAGGTCAGTATAGAAATTAACGTTATAAACATACAAAAGCAGCATAGAAATTACAACCATAATAGGGAAAATATATTTACCGTTAAAGAATGGGACTGTAAATTTACTTACATGATCATTTTTAGGCAACATTAGAACCCCAGCACAAACAGAGACAAAGGCAAACAATGTCCCGATGCTGTTTAAATCTGTTGCCAGTTCTGAATCAAGGATCAATGAAGGGATTGCAACCATAAAACCCATAACTAAAGTAGCAAAACTAGGCGTTCTAAATTTTGGATGTATATAAGAGAATTTCTTAGGTAATAGACCATCTCTGCTCATTGCCATCCATATTCTTGGTTGTGCAAGTTGGAACACAAGTAAAACACTTGTAGTTGCCACAACTGCACTTAATGCCAAAATTCCACCAAGCCAGTGTAAACCAACTGATTCAAAAGCTACAGCCAGGAAATCACCAACATTGAGTTTACTGTAATGAACCATACCTGTAAGCACAATGGAAATAGCAATGTAAAGAGCAGTACATATAAGTAGGGAATTGATCATACCTTGAGGCAAATCTTTTTGAGGATTTTTACATTCTTCTGCAGTAGTTGAAACTGCATCAAAACCAACATAAGCAAAGAACACTGCTGATACACCTTGCATTACTCCAGAAAGTCCATTAGGAGCAAACGGTACCCAATTAGCAGGATTTACATAAAACATACCAATCAAAATTACAGCTAGTACTACAAAAACTTTGAATACAACCATGAATATAGTAGTGTTACGAGATTCTTTAACCCCAACATATACCAAAGCTGTAATTGCAGCTACTGCCATAAATGCTGGCAAGTTAAAAATCACATGCATAGAACCTATTTGTGGAGCAGTTTCCCAGAGCATATATAAATTTGCAATATGTTCAGGGATTTCTTTACCTGACTGGCTAAGTTCTATAAATTTAGTATGTCCTTTCTCAGCCGCCATATAACTAGTAGCCAAGAATTCAGGAATAACAAGTCCTAGATTACGCAAGAAGCTAACCAAGTTAGCTGACCAGGAAATAGCAACGGTAATATTACCAATCGCATATTCCATAATCAAATTCCAACCAATAATCCAAGCAATTAACTCGCCGAAAGCAACATATGCATATGTATAAGCGCTACCAGCAACCGGCACTCTAGACGCGAACTCTGCATAACAAAGTGCACAGAAAGTACAAGTTATCGCAGTAAAAACAAACAAAAGTGAAACAGCAGGTCCACCATTAAAACAAGCTCTACCTATAGTAGAAAACACACCGGCACCTATAATTGCCGCAACACCAAGCGCGGTCAAATCCCGAGTTGTCAAAATTTTATTCAGTGATATATGAGCGCCGCTATCTATTGGTTCCTCAGCAACAACTTCATTTATAACTTTTCTTCTAAATAATTTTCTTATAGTAGACATATCGGGAAAGATTATACTAAATATCGTTACAGCATGTTTAAGAAAAAAATTTATCTTCTTATATTTTGTTTACTCTCATCCATACAGGCATCTACAGCAGAAGTTATTAAATTCGAGCAAGGTGGTGCCTCTGATGCACCAGGAATAGTAGCTCGCGGTAAGTTGCAGATCGAAACAACAATCTTTTCCTACATTAATGTAAATAAAAAATCTGGGAATTTATTTGAGACAGGTGAAACTTTATTGAGATACGGATTAGTAGAGGATCGCCTGGAAGCTCGTACCAGAATATTTGGACTCAGTTTCAGAGACCGGCAAGTAGGTATTGATAGTATGAGCTTAGGTGCCAAGGTCGGCTTACTTCAAGAGCAGCATTTAATACCAAATGCAGATATCATCGTAGATTTTTTAATTCCGCTCGATAAAGATTTTTATAGCCATAGCTTTACACATAGTTACAAACTCACTATGGACAAATCTTTGACAAATAAACTATCTGCAGTTACTAACCTTACTTTAGTATTTACTGAGCGCAGAGAGGAAAGATCTAATAATTTTACTGACACTCAAATACCTTATGTATTTGGATTAGAATATGACATTACTGAAAAACTATCCTTTAGCGAAGAGATTTATGGGACTTGGGCTCTCAGTGGACATCTAGGAAATCAATTAGGGATTGCATCTTGCTTGAGTTATGCCTTCAAAGATAATTTAGTGGGAACCACCACTGTGCTCTTAGGATTGAATGATAATACGGATCCTGTGAGTGCGAATATGGGTTTAGTTTATAGACTTTAACAAGGATTGCAGCGCCGTCATTCTCAACCCGAAGGGTTGGGAATCCAGCATCCTCGCAGCTTCGTAGAAGCTGTAGGGATCCAGTCAACTAGAAAATTTCAGTAAGACTGGGTCCCCAGCCCTTTCAGGGCTGAGGATGACGTTAGTTCTTTAAAAAGATCTTCGCGCGCAGATCATCCCAAGTCGCGACGATAACACCACCATTCAAAGTATATTGTTTCTCCCAATTAGAGAGTAAATCAAAACAAGCATGGTCAATATATTGCAGATTAACAATATTTACAATGACTGTTTTACCATCATGAATTTTTTTCAAAAGCATATTCAATCTTGGTAGATTTATAAAATTAACTGCACCCTCTAAAAAGAGTTCGTAATCACCTGCATCCGTGATATCTATTTTGCAATCAAATTTCGATAAATTACAAAGAAGTTTAATAGATGAAAGAGCCATGCCTACTAAAACTCCCGTAAAAACATTTGCAGTAATTACTAGAATAAATGTTGTGAGATAAATCAACAACTCCAAAATTCCAAAATGATAAACTGTTTTAAATTCTTTGACATCAATTAATCTAACGCTGATGTAGACAAGAATTGCTGCAAGCGAAGCTAAAGGTATAAACTCTACTATTTTACTAAAGAATAAAAGAGCAAGTAGTAACCAAAAACCTTGGAGGATAGTAACTAATTTAGTAGTGCCACCAGAATTCAGACCAACAACACTTCTCACCACAAGACCAGTCAAGGGTAAAGATGAAACAACACCGGCAATGGTATTACCAACTCCATGAGCAAAAATTTCTTTACTATAATTTGTATGCGAGTTGGCAATTATTCTGTCAATGGTTGTCGTAGCAATCAATGTAGTGATACTTGCGATAAATGCTAAAGCAAAAATTTCAATCACCATATCAACTGAACCAAAAATTTCTCCAATTTTAGAGAAGTTCATAAAATGAAAATCACGAAAAATATCATCTGGCATATCTACAAAATTAATTGGTAAATCCAAAACATTTGCAATGATGACGCTAAAGATTATTGCAAATAAATTCGAAGGTATGAATTTGATTCTCTTTGAAGGAATATTTGACCACAACATTATTGAAAGTAAAGTTAGTATTCCTATACCTGCAGCTATATGATAGGTAGTTTCACCAGATGGTAATAAAGTCTCTTTCAAAAGATGCGGTAACGTAAGAATATTAGCCAATGGATTATCCAAAGATTTATCACCAAGCATAATATGCATTTGGCTAGCAAAGACCACTACACCAATTCCACTCAGCATGCCTCTTATAACAGATGGTGAAACAATTTGAAACCACGTAGCAAGACCAGTAGAACCAATTACGATTTGTATAAGCCCTGCAAAAAAAACAATCGGTCCTAATTTATCGATACCGAACCTGTTAATTATTTCAGCAACAATTACAATGAGACTTCCTGCCGGTCCTGCTACTTGTAAAGGACAACCTGAAAGACTACCGGTTATCATGCCACCAATAATGCCAGTTATAAAACCATATACAGGTGGCACTCCTGAAGCGATAGCAACACTAATACATAGAGGTACTGCAACAAGAAAAACAACAAGTGATGCACCAACCTGTTTCAGAGGATGATTATTTTGCTTGTCAAATTCTTTATACTGTGTAAGAAATAAATTTTTGGTATTAATAATTTGATTGGAGAGAGAATGAAGATTTAAGGGTTTTTTGTTCATTATTAGTTAGAATTTTTATTTAAGAATAAATCCCCGTGGTCATAATTAATTTCATAAAAAGATATATAAAAGTAATTATTTTAGTTGCCCTAATAGTACTCATTATACTTTTATTGGCCAAAACTAACAAAAGACAATCTATTAAGGAAGCTTTAAAAATTATTCAAGATGAGCAATTGAGGTATTGCCTTAAGAAGATTTCTGTGGATAACTCCTATGAATATGTTTATCAGCTCAAACAAGTGAAATGTCCAGTGAATTTTTCAAAAACTGGTAAGCCCTTATATATCAACGATCTTAACGGCTTAGAAAGTTTTAAATATATAAATGAACTAGATCTTTCACATTCTCGATTACAATCTACTGCTCTACTAAATGAACTAAGTTTTCTCGAAACTCTAATATTAGAAGATAGTGGCTTAAGTTCAATTAGTGATCTTAGTAAACTCAAAAAACTTACTAGCCTCAATCTAAACAATAATAAAATTTCCGATCTAAAGAATTTAACCAATCTCGAGAAACTCCAAGAATTAAATCTTTTCAAAAATAAAATCACAGACTTAAGTCCTTTAGCCGAGCTGCATGAACTAAGAAAAATTAATCTTGAAGCTAATGAAATTAGTAATATGAATGCTATTTCAAAATTAAGCAAACTATCTTTTTTAAACCTGAATGACAATAAAATCAGCTCACTGAGCCCAGTTACAAAGAATCAGAATTTAATTGAACTCTACTTGCGTAATAATAAAATTCAAACAATTGACGCTCTCAGTGGATTAAAGAAATTGAAAATTTTAGATCTAAGTAGAAATCAAATCAAAGACATAAGTCCACTTTCTAAACTCAATTTGGTTTATGTAACTCTTGAAGACAATAAAATAGAAAAAGGTGTAGGTGATCTACTTTATTCATTAGAACCCAATAATCTAAACCCTGAATTAACTCAAAGAAGATTATTTTTGGATCTAAGCTTTAATGAAAATATTCCTTGTGCTGATGTTGAAAGACTTAGAATAAAACTAGCTAATGTTGAGTCTGAACTAAAAGAACCAAGTGCTTGTTCTAATATAAAACCTACAACTCCACGTCGTTATTACAGAAAGAAAGCAAAAAAATCTGGTTGGAAGAAATTCTTCGAAATATTAAGAAAGCCTTAGGGACCTTCCTTTTCCCAAATGTTTCAGCTATAATCATTTGAACTGAAATGATTCGATCATTTACCTAGTTAAGGAGTATTAGGATGCAATCAACCATAAAGAAATTTCTCTTAATCGCACTAAGCTCTGCGTTATTTGCCCCATCTCAAGCTCTGCCAGTAGAAGCTAAAGGTTTATTTTCGTCATCTAAATCTAAGCTTTCTTACAATGCCCAAGCTAGTGGTCCGGCACAAATACTAGAGTTAGATGCAAATAAAAAATATAAATTAGAAATCATAAATTTGAATAGTAATGTTGTTCAAGCTCAAATCAAATCCGAAAAAGATATTGATAAGCGTCTTGATATAGAGAATAGAGTAAGTAAGGTTCGTCACAGAAGTTCGAAGCATATTCTGATAGTTAAAGACGTTATAGAACCATTCTCCGACATGCTTATCTTACAAACTTATGTAAGCAAAAATGGAAATTTTGTAGAGGATAAAAAAATTCCTATTCGCATAAATATAAAATCTCAAACCGGATGCCCTGAAAACAATCAGCCAGTTTGCGGTAAATTACTTTTCTCTCCAATAGATGTTTCAGAAAAAACTTTTAATAATAAATGTGAAGCCAAACGAGCTGGTGCAACATTTATTACGAGTAAACCATGTTCTCAATAAATAATTCAAATTCCCCAGGAGGTAATTAAAATGAATAAAAAAATAAAAACATTAGCAACAGTAGCGCTCTCTCTAAGCTTCGCAGCACACGGCATGGCTTATGCAAATCAGCCAGCTCATCCAGTGCACCCAATTCACCCAGTTCATCCGACACATCCTCATGACAAAGTAAGCTCTGAAAAAATAACTACTGAAAAAGTAGTTGTAGTCAATAACACTAAAGAAGTCAGCGACAAAACAATCAGAAATAAATTAACTAACAGCATAAATGCTCATGATGATATTGATCATGACGTCGATGTTCATGTCAAAGACGGAGCAGTTACGTTAAGAGGCGAAGTTGATAACAAGGGCGAAAAAGCCCTTGCTGAAAGACTTGCAGTAAACACTCCAGGTGTTACTTCGGTAAAGAATTTACTTGTCATTGATAAAGATTAATGGCAAGTAAATAAAAATTTTCCTGTAAGAGTAGGAATAAAGTACCTCTGCGTCGGGCAGAGGTACTTTTTATTTTTTATGAAATGAGGCTTCTAAGCATCCACGCAGTCTTTTCGTGAGTTTGCATACGTTGAGTTAATAGATCACAACTAGCTTCATCATGAGCATGTTCTGCAAGAGGAAATACTTCTCTTGCAGTTCTAATTACAGCTTCATTACCCTCAACAAGTAATTTGATCATCTCTTCAGCTTTAGGAACTTCAGTTTCTTCAGCAATGCTAGTTAGCTCAGCAAAAGCTTTATAACTACCTGGTGCAAAGTAGCCCAGCGCTCTAATTCTTTCAGCGATCAAATCCACTGCCAAAGCAAGTTCCGTGTATTGTGTTTCAAACATCAAGTGCAAAGTGTTAAACATTGGACCAGTTACGTTCCAATGAAAATTATGCGTTTTTAGGTAAAGTGTATAAGTATCAGCTAGCAATCTTGATAAACCTTCAGATATCGCATCTCTATCACGTTCTTGGATGCCTATATTGATATGAGTATTTGTAGTCTCTTGTAATTTCATGAGTAATCTCCTCTTCTTTTGTATTAGAGACTATTGTAGCAAGGCAAGAGAGCAGAGACCCTCACTTGCAATATCTTTCCTCCTTATATTATGATAATGAGTATTACCATAAAAAATTATAAATGAATATTTTACAAAACCCTCATATACAGACAATCGTACCCTCTGTTTTCAGACTGCCACCGAAAATCAAATATCATCGAGTGACTATCCCTACACCTGATAATGATTTTATTGACTTAGATTGGTCAAAAATTAACGAGAACAAAAACAGTAATAAGTTAGCGATTCTAATTCATGGACTAGAAGGCGCTAGTGGTGGTGCTTATATAAAAAATTCAATTGCAAAACTAAGAGCACTTAATTATGATGCTATTGCCATGAATCTTCGTGGCTGTAGTGGTAGACCAAATCTTTTAGTTAAGTCATATCATAGTGGTAAAAGTGAAGACCTTGCTACAGCACTCGATCATATTTTTAATACAGAAGACTACACTGAAATAACTCTTATTGGTTTTAGTGTCGGCGGCAATATCATTCTTAAATATCTTGGAGAGCAAGGAGATAAGCTTGATACAAGAATTAAAAATGCGGTGTCATTTTCTGCACCGATAGACTTAGAATGTTGTGCAAATGCACTAGCGAGACCCGAATGCAAAATTTACATGAAGTACTTTCTTGATAAGCTTTACAAGAAAGTTCGCTTAAAAGAGAAAATGTTTCCCTATTTAATTACAAGCAGAGATTTCCTTGATATCGAAAACTTTCATGAATATGATAAATGCTATACGGCACCATTAAATGGTTTCGAAGATGAAATAGATTATTGGCATAAAGCTAGTTCTAAGCCATGGCTTACTAAAATTACTATTCCTACTTTACTTTTAGTAGCTAAAGATGATCCTTTCCTCGGACCAAGATGCTATCCATATGATGAAGCTAAAATCAACTCTAACCTTCATCTAATAGTCACAGAACACGGTGGGCATGTAGGTTTCTGGGAACTTGAATTCCGCAATGGTTTACCAAGAATCCAATTTTATTATGAACAATATATGATAGATTTCTTAAAGAGTGATATCCCCGCTTTTGTAAAAGCGAATTAAGCGCAAAATATAACATAAGCTTTATAAGAATCAATAAATGACTTTGATATAGTTTTAATATGGAAAGCTTAAGCATAGTCAATGATCTCTTTTATGCAAGGTCTTTGATGGCGCTTTCACTAGGCTTCCACATTATATTTGCAAGTATCGGCATCGGTATGCCCTTCCTAATGGCTTTATCACAATTTATTTGGTTTAAGAAGCGCGATGCTATTTACCTAGAACTAAGTGAAAAATGGTCTAAAGGTACAGCGCTACTTTTTATTATCGGAGCAATTTCCGGCACAGTACTTTCATTCGAGCTTGGCTTACTCTGGCCAGTATTTATGGAATATGCAGGACCCACTATCGGTGTGGCTTTCTCTTTAGAAGGTTTTGCTTTCTTTATGGAGGCAATTTTTCTTGGAGTCTTTCTCTATGGTAAAAACAGGCTGCCACCTCTAATACATTTAATTTCAGCGATCATCGTGGCATTAAGTGGAGCAATCTCCGCGGTTTTTGTAGTAGCTACTAATGCCTGGATGAATAATCCTTACGCTGCAACAGGCAATCCATTAATAGATATTTTCACCAACCCAATGTTTCCACAAATGGCTATTCATTTGGTCTTAGCTTCTTATATCAGTTGTTTCCTCTTAGTTGCTGGGGTTCATAGCTATTACTTTCTAAAAGATAGAACTAATCTTATACATCGCGAAGCATTAAAACTATCAGTAGTTTCTTTTGCCTTAATTACACCTTTGATGTTAATCAGTGGTGATCATAGTGCCAAAGTCGTTTATAAAATACAACCCATAAAATTTGCGGCAATGGAAGCTCATTATCACACCGAAAAGCCTGCTGAATTTATTTTTGGTGGAATTGCAAATAGTGAATCAATGACTGTAGATTATGCGTTAAAAATCCCTAAGTTACTAAGTTTCCTTAGTACTAATAATTTCTCTGCAGAAGTTACAGGCTTAGATCAATTCGATAAATCCAACTGGCCTAATGTGAATATAGTGCATATCGCTTTCACTCTTATGATTCTCTCTGGTACTTTACTTGTAATACTGAGTCTATTTATACTCTACAAAAAATTCATCACAAAAGATTTCTTTGAAGCAAACAATTTAATCAAAGCAATTATTATCGCTTCACCATTAGGTTTCATTGCCATGGAAGCTGGCTGGATAGTTACAGAAGTAGGTAGGCAACCATGGGTGATCTATGGAATTATGCATACTAAAGAAGCAGTTACCACTGTTACTAATATTGGTGTCTATTTCTATATCTTCGCAGCACTTTATTTATTACTAGCAATTACTCTAACAATTGTTATGAAAAGGATTTTCAGGAAAGCATAAATGAATATTTTTGGATTGAGTTTAGAACTGATCTTAGCCACCATTGTTGTAATTGCAATAGTAATTTATGCCATAACTGGCGGCGCAGATTTTGGTGGAGGGATTTGGGATCTACTTGCCTTCGGCACACGTAAACAGGAGCAACGTAAAGCTATTAGTAGTCTTATAGGACCTATATGGGAAGCCAATCATGTTTGGCTCATTATTGTTGTGGTTCTATTGTTTACTATTTTTCCAACTGCCTATACAACTATGATGCTGGGTCTCTTTACTCCATTAATGTTAATTTTAATTGGCATTGTTTTAAGAGGAGCCGGTTATGCTTTCAAACAATACGATCCCAAGAAAGACAAAATTTATTATGGTTGGTCAAAAGTATTTGGCATTGCTAGCTTTCTTACACCATTTTTCCTAGGCATCACTTTAGGCTCACTTGCAAGTGGCTCTATTGGTGAGATCAATGCTTTTGTAATTTCATGTGGGCTTTTTTCACAAGGCTTATTTGCTTTTTTGGCTGCCGTATATATTGCAGCTGATTTAAAAGATGATGCTATTTTAAGACGCGACTTCCGTAAACGTGCATTAATATCAGCATTAAGCTTGGCTCCTGCTGCTGCTTTAGTCTATTTCCTAGCAATGCATGATGCTGAATATTTATTCCAGAAATTACATACAATTTGGGCGCCTTATTTATTAACTACCGCAAGCATTACAGCATTAACTGCAATCTATGCTCTAGTAAAAGAAAAATACGAAGTAGCGCGCTACGCTGCTGCTGCTCAAGTTGTCGTGATTATCAGCGGTTGGGCACTAGCTCAGTTCCCATATTTAATTATCCCTACCCATACTATCTATAATTCTCATGCACCTGAAATCACTATGCAATTAGTTTTAGTTGCTTTATTATTAGGTGGGGTACTTTTGATACCATCTCTATTTTTCTTGTTCTATCTTTTTGATAGAAAAAACATAGATCAGTAGAGACGACCCTTAAAGCTCCCAGATGCCGTCATCCTCGGATCACGTAGTGATTCGGGGATCCAGTTAACAGGAGATTTCGGTAGTTTCTGGGTCCCATTGCAGAATGGGTTCCCAACCCTTCGGGTTGAGAATGACGAGGATGACGGAGCGTAACAAAGCAGATGGGAATTTTAGGTAGGCTCAAAATTATGAAAATAAAAGTAGCGGTGGCTTGGGCAGCAAATCAGCCACTATCAATTGAAGAAGTAGATCTTGAAGGACCTAAAAAAGGCGAAGTCCTAGTAAAGATCCTTGCCTCTGGTGTTTGTCATACTGATGCCTATACCTTATCAGGAGCAGATTCCGAAGGAGTCTTTCCTGTAATTCTTGGACATGAAGGCGGCGGCATTGTTGAAGAAGTTGGTGAGGGTGTCACCACTTTAAAGAAAGGTGATCATGTAATTCCTCTTTATATACCTGAATGTCGTGAGTGTAAGTTTTGTAAATCAGGTAAAACTAATCTCTGCCAAAAAGTTAGAGAAACACAAGGTAAAGGTTTGATGCCTGACGGTACTAGTAGATTTTCCAAAGATGGCAAAGTGATTTATCACTATATGGGTACTTCGACATTTGCTGAATACACTGTAGTGCCAGAAATCTCTCTTGCCAAAATCAATCCTAATGCGCCTTTAGAGAAGGTATGCTTACTTGGTTGTGGAGTAACTACTGGAATCGGTGCAGTACTAAATACTGCCAAAGTTAGTGAAGGATCAAATATTGCAGTTTTTGGTTTAGGTGGTATTGGTTTATCAGTTATCCAAGGAGCCAAAATGGCAAAGGCTTCCAAAATAATTGCCATCGATATCAACCCAGATAAATTTGCCATTGCAAAGAAACTCGGAGCAACTGACTGCGTGAATCCCAAAGATCATAATCGACCAATTCAAGAAGTGATTATAGAAATGACTGATGGCGGAGTTGATTATTCCTTTGAATGTATTGGCAATGTAAAACTTATGCGTGCAGCTTTAGAATGCTGCCATAAAGGTTTGGGTGACTCAATTATTATCGGAGTTGCAGCAGCAGGTGAAGAAATTAGCACCAGACCTTTTCAATTAGTCACAGGTAGAAGCTGGAAAGGAACTGCCTTTGGTGGAGTTAAAGGTAGAACAGAATTACCTGGCTATGTAGATAAATATATGGCTGGTGAAATTAACCTTGATGATATGGTGAGCTTCGAGATGCCACTGGAAAAAATCAATGATGCCTTCAAATATATGCACGAAGGTAAAAGTATTAGATCAGTAATTAGATTTTAGTCAATACAAGTGCATAGTGCCGTCATAATTTCAGTTAAAATTAAACCATGCAAGATTGCAAATGCTTAATAGTCGGCGCAGGTCCAGTAGGTCTAGCTCTAGCTAATTTACTTACTCATTATGGAATTGATTTTAGAATAATCGACAAGAAACCTAATATATCTGAGCATTCCAAAGCCTTAGTCATACATGCCAAAACTCTAGAGCTTTTTGAGAAACTAAATCTAACTCATACATTCATTGAACAAGGCAATAAAATTCAACATGCCAATATTTATGCGGATGATAAACACATTGCTGAAATAAATTTTAGCGAAATTCCTAGTAGTTATAACTATATGCTCAGCATTAGCCAACATGACACAGAGAAAATTCTTGAAGAGAATCTCTTAGCTAAGCATAAAAAAATTGAATGGGATAAAGAATTAATTGAGATGAGGAATTTAGGATTTCAGCATCAAGTAAAGATCAAAAACGATAAACAAGAAATCGAGGATGAAGTTTTTGATTACATTTTAGGCTGCGACGGCGCCCACAGTACATGCAGAAAGCAAGCCGGGATTGAGTTTGAAGGCGGCAGCTATGATTATGAATTTTTCTTAGCTGACGTTATTTTAGGTTGTGATTTAAAGCAAAATTCTATTTATGGTTTTCTTACTCAAGACCGTGTACTGTTTTTAGCCCCATTCAAAGAAGAGAATCGTTGGCGAATTATTACCACTGTTCCAAAAGACTATGAGCGTGATAGAAGTGCAGCAAACTTAGATGACATTCATAAACTTACACAGGAAATTAAAGCTATTGATCTTAAAATTGAAAGTGCTAATTGGCTAGGATTTTTTCATGTGCACCATCGCATGGTAAATGAATTCAGGAAGGATAATTTATTTCTCCTGGGTGATGCTGCACATATACATAGCCCTATTGGTGGTCAGGGCATGAATGCTGGTATTCATGATGCTTTCAACCTAGCCGCCAAATTAGCAGGAGTGATAATTGGCAATCAAGATTCTACACTGCTCGACAAGTACGAGGAAGAAAGAAAAGCTATTGATAAAAATATAATCAATGGTACTGATGCTGCAACGAAGTTCATACTTACAAGAAATTTCTTCACCCATAACTTACAAAAGTTTTTAATACCTAAACTTGCTGAAAATGAAGAAGTCATGAAAAAGCTTTTAAGAAACGCTGCTATGCTGCCGGACGTGGAAGAGCCAAGCTCTCCAGAATCTGAATCACTTTTAAAGCTTCTTGCCCAGTAACTGGAGGCTCAGTTTTTTGAGTAATGCTTTGATGCAGGAGTTTGTAAAAATCTTGATAGGCACCTGGAACTGCATCTATTAGCTTGGTTCCAACAACATCATGAGCAATCAAGTAAGTACAAGGCTTAGCATCTCTACCCCAGCCTAACGAGCTTTGGTCTAGACCCTGCTTTAAAGCTTCTTCTTGACTATCCATATCTTCTCTAAGAAAACTTGCCTTGGCACCATGAACTAATAAATGTGGTGCTTTGTAGTGAGCCAGTAAGTTAGCTTTTAGCAAAACTCGACGTTGGGGATATTTAAAAATAATTTGAAAATAATCTATGACTTGAGATTTTTCTCTTTGAACAGCAGTATCTATATGATAGTCATCTGGCTCACCAAAAAGAACTAAAGCTTGATCGATTAGATGCGGTGCCAAATCCCACCACAAACCGCCATAGAGAGGATCGTTCTCACGCCAGCGGTCTTGGATTTCTGGTCTAAAGCGTTCATAACGACATTCATAGAAAGAAATTTCACCAAGAGTATGCTCATGAATTAATTTCTGCAAAGTCAAGAAACCAGAATCCCATCTACGATTATGGTAGACAGACAATACTACTTGTTTCTTTTCTGCAAGCTTGATTAACTCTTCGCCTTCTGAGACTCTCATAACAAAGGGCTTCTCTACCACCACATGCTTAGCTGCATTAAGGATCTGCTTTGCCTGAGAATAATGCAAATGATGAGGTGTAGTGATGATGTATAACTCAGCAGAACTTTTAGTTAAAGCTTCTTCTAAACTGGCAAAGACTTTAGCTCGTGGCAAAACTTTATGGACTTCTTCAGGACGTGACGAAATAACCGAATCAATTTCATATTCATTAAGAACTCTAAGCAAAGGCAAATGAAAGACTGTTGCTGACTTACCAAAACCAACCAATGCTACTTTAATGGGCATAAACTTAAGTTTAACAAACCTAAAACCCTAAAAACTTCTTCGTTGATTCCTTGTACAAAGACAATAATGGTAAATCAGATTTTTTGATATTAAGAGTTATAAATTCTTTATTGCGTAGAATCTCCACAGTAGTAGAATCATAACTAGCAAAAACATCATCAGCAAATTCAACAGGCAGCTTTGCAAAACTCTTGCCATTAATTTTTGTGATTATATCTTCGTCCCGCAAACCCACTTTATAAGCTTGGCTCGCTTCATTGATCTTAGTTATTTTCAGACCTTTTTTATTGTGCTTATAAGTAAATCCAAGTTCACGTGAAGATCTTGCAGGTAAATCAATAATAAATCTTGGGTTTACATATTTTCTTTTTGCGTAAGTATCACAAGAGTTACCGCTATAACTACTACTAAGAACTTTATTGCTCAGTTTATTAACAATGAAGCTGAGATGACATTCATAAACTGTTGTATATCCAAGACCAGCCCCTGCATAGCCAAGGCTATTCATGCCACGACCATAGCGACCATAACCAAATGAACTATAGCTAGGTTGCATGCGATAAGCGCTACGTCTAAATCCATAGACAAGCATCTTCTTGTCACCATCCTCAAGAATATCTATCGGGTTACCCAAACGTTGATAAAGAGAATCAGCACTATATCCTAAGTATGAATCTAAAACTACATCTAATTTATCTTTATTGGAACATGCATTTAATCCAAAGCACAAAAGCAAAAAAATAAATTGAATAAATTTGTTTGTCATTTACGATCAGGGTGATCAAACCAACTTCTATCTTTATCAGAGTTTACTGGATATTTCTCCATAAGTAAATTCTTCACATCAATCATTTCACCATCAGCAGGGACCCATTCATTAATATCAGGGAAATCGATTTTACAATTGTCACATTTCTTACCTTCATAGTAACGAATCGGACACCAGAAGGACTCTACATTACGCAACATCTCGCCACCAAGTGCATAGACACCAGTCATCCAATCACAATAGAGACACCAAATTAAATCAAAACCAACTAGACCTTCGAATTTATGTCTTGAAACATTGATCCATTCACTAACTTTGTATTTAGGAAAACCAAGCATTGCTGCCATAGGAGGGTAAAGAAAAATTTCTCCAAGCCTC
>CAYQSL010000016.1:0-12781 GCA_964420165.1 uncultured Gammaproteobacteria bacterium
TCTTCAAGATCTTACCGAGATTGATAGTGCCTATGGTAGAAATTCAATTGCTTTACTCTTAATCCAGGATCTTGCAGTAGTACCTTTTTCTATAATTGTTTCTTTGATTGCTGCTGGTAACCAAGCTAGTTTTAATATCAATGATATTTGGTATACCTTGGCTGGAATTTTAATGCTCTTTTTGATTTTATTTGTTGTTTTAGACAAACTTGCTCTAAAAGCTTTAGGTTTCTTTGTTATGGAACATAACCGTGAAATGGCGATGCTATTAACAGTGATAACGGGAATAGGTTCTGCTTGGCTCGCTCATGAAATCGGCATATCGCCTGCCATTGGAGCTTTTGTTGCAGGGATGTTTTTAGGGAATTCAGCTTTTGCAACACAAGTTAGAGCTGATATCTCATCTTTAAAAGTAATTCTACTTACATTATTTTTTGGTGCAGTGGGTATGCTTGCTGATGCAACTTGGATTATGGATAATTTTCTTTTGGTTTTCTTAGCTACTTTATCTATACTTCTTTTCAAAACTATTTTAAATACTTTGATTTTTATATTCTGCCAAAATACAATTGCTATTGCAGTTACTACTGCTTTATGTGTTTCACAAGTAGGAGAATTTGCTTTTGTTCTCAGTAGTCTTGCCTCGGAAGCTAATTTAATTAGCCATGATATTTATCAGCTTATTATTTCTGTAACTATTTCAAGTTTGCTTATAGCTCCATTTTTGATAAAACTAGCTCCAGTACTGGGTTTGCAAGTGCAGAGAATCTTTGGTGGACCAGATTTAGGCTCTAAGCCTATAGGTACAGCCAAAGAACAATCAGCAGATGAAATTTTCGTTCTAGGTTTTGGTCCTGCTGGCTTGGAAGTTGCAAGAAGACTTAAAGACCGTAAAGTAAAACCAGTAATAATTGATCTAAATAAAGAATCTATTATGGAAGCTGAATCAATGGGTTTGAAATCTTATATAGGAGATGTAAGACAAATAGAGGTTCTGCATCATTTTGGACTTAATAATGCAAAGCTGGTTGTTGTAACAATTCCAAGTCTTGATGCCGTAGTTAAAGCAGTCGATAATATTAGGCGCTTAGCACCAAGTTCATTTATTATAGTTAGATCAAGATACCAGGCATATAAACCAGATTTCGAACAAGCTGGAGCTGATTTAGTAATTAATGAAGAGTTTACTGTCGGAGATAAGTTAGCGAGAGTAACAATTCAGCATTTACGAGCTAATTTTAATTTACAAACCTGATTCGAAGGTTTTTCCTTGATTCTTCGTATAATTATTGTAAGACCTGCTTAAGCTCAGCTTCGCTTTTCGCAGCAGGTCTTGAATCCCCGTTATGCCAAGTTCCCCCTTACTAAATGATTTTGCCATTGTTAGTGATGCTGAGCTTGTTGCTTTGATTAAGAATGAACGTAGCCATAAGGCATTTGAAACTTTGGTAAGAAAATACACTACGAAATTATATTCACTAGCATTTAGAATGCTTGGCAACCAGTCAGAAGCTGAAGATGTAGTTCAAGAGTCTTTTGTGAAATTATGGGAGCAACCTCAAAAATGGCAGAGTAATAAGAATGCTGAATTCCTAACTTGGTTCTATCGTGTGGTGATTAATGCTTGTGTGGATCGCTTGCGTAAGAAAAAAATTAATCAAATCTCGGAAACTTTTGATATTCAAGCACCGATCAACTTAGAAGAAAATTTGGATTTGCGTTTAAAGCAAGCAGATTTAGAAAAACTTTTGAAAGAACTTCCACAAAATCAACGCATTGCGGTCAATCTCTGTTTCTATGAAGATCTGAGTAATAAAGAAGCTGCTGAGGTTATGAATCTAAATTTAAAAGCATTGCAATCTTTATTAATGCGTGCAAAAGAAAAATTGAAAATTGGTATGAAAAATATTTGTAAGGAGTATAGTTATGAAGTTTCACGATAAGGATTTAAATGCTTTTTTAGAACTGAGAGCTTCTGTGCCCATCTCTAGAGGGTTAGAAGAACGCATAATTAATTTCGTAACTAGAGGTACTGGTGAGCAAACAGGACAATCTATCAGCATTGTGGGCTTTATTCAAGAAGCTCTTTCTACCTTAGTTTCAATCAGATATACTTATGCATTCTCAGGTGTTCTACTGGTGGGACTGGCATTGGGTTTTATCAATTCCGTTATCCTCTCTAATTTTGATTATTTACCTTATGCAGAGTTGCTTTATCATGAGGAGAGTTTGTTATGAATAAAAATATAAAAATCGTTTTTGCAATATCTATCCTAGTTAATATTTTTTTACTTGGATTTATAGTTGGTGATGTATCTAAGATGCTACGTTTTGAATCTCACAAAGGATTTTGCTGTAAGAAATTCGAAGATAAGTTTTCGCCATCTTCAAAAGCTTTATTTAAAGAAAAAATAAAAGGCTT
This sequence comes from uncultured Gammaproteobacteria bacterium, assembly GCA_964420165.1. GTDB lineage: Bacteria > Cyanobacteriota > Vampirovibrionia > LMEP-6097 > LMEP-6097 > CAYQSL01. The sequence continues at coordinate 2,423 of CAYQSL010000016.1, forward strand.
CAAGAATACTGATAAAGAATTTTCTTTATCAGTTAAAAAAGCGAGAGAAGATGTATTGGCGGTTTTGACAGCTCAGGAGTTCGATAAACAGCTTTACAGAGAAAAACTTGAAGTCTTGAGAAGCTTGCATCGTACTCGTATGGATACTTTTGCTGGGATTATAGAAGATCTTGCTTCGCAAATGCCGCTGAAGGACAGAATTACCTTGGCTCATGCTTTAGAGAAGTTTGCTCGTGAGGGACAGCATCATCGTCGCAAGCATTAGAGATCTTTTTTGAAAAGTTTCGAAGGTTTTTTTCTTAGAAGTCGTTAAATAGATAGATAAATTTTTTAAAGGAGATTATATGAAAAAAATAACAATATCGTTCTTGGTTTTAATTGTTTTGAATGCTTTGGCAATTGAAACAAAGGCTTGTCATAAAGATGGTAAAGATCATGGCGGCAAAGATAAATTCTTTGGTTATATGGACGCTAATAATGATGGCAAATTAACTGAAGGTGAAATGAGTGACCATTCAACAAAAATGTTTAAAGAACATGACAAAAATAATGATGGTGTAATAACTCTTAATGATGTAAAAAAAGAAAGCACTACTAATTTTACAGAAGCTGATAAAAACAAAGATGGCTTTGTTGATAAAGATGAATTAAGAGCTCATTTTAAATCAAAGTATAAAGGTTCTTGTAAGTCTAAGTAATTTCTCCAACAATCGGTACCGTGGGGTGCCGAGATCCTTGGGAAGGCTGTGATGATTATCATCACAGCCTTTTTTATAGGTCGCAAGCAGCATAAGCTAAGCTGAAACTTTTATTGCAGAGTGGGAAATCGGGCACAATATTCTTTAAAACTGCGCATTCAAGGGCTTTCCAATTGTGTAATGAAGGGTCTTTAAATCTACAGTGTTTGATTTTTTGCTCGGCATCAAGTTCTAGGTAAGCAAAGACTTCTCCGCGAAAACTCTCAACTAGAGAGAAGCTGTAATTGCTGTTGTAGTTTATTTTTTTGATTTCAAAATTATCCTCATGGATTAATTTGTTAATGCATTCATTAATAATATGAAATGATTCATTTACTTCATTGATTCTAGTTTTGTAACGAGCATAAACATCACCGACCTTGCTGCCCTGTATATGAAAGTCAATAAAAGAATATGCTGCAAATGGATAATTCCTTCTACTGTCTAGGAAAATTCCAGAAGTCCTGCCTATAAATCCTGATGCAGAGAGCCTTCTTGCAGTACTTTGAGTTAAAACTCCTGTGTTCTTTAGCCTTTCTATTACTCCAGGATTTGCATTAACTATTTTGATGATTTTGTGAAAGTCTTTATTTAAGTTAGACAAGCGATCTTTTAAAATATCCAAACTATTAGCTTCTAAAATTTTTCTTGTTCCGCCAAATCTAATATTGCCTTTAAGAAATCTATGATCAAATAAATCTTTATTAAGTTCTAGAAGTCTTTCTTTGATGACAGATAGTCTAGAGTTTGCAAATGAATAACCAGTATCATTGATCAATGCTCCAAGATCACCAATGTGGTTGTAGAGCCTTTCTAGTTCTAATAGTATGGTTCTTGTGAGTAAAGCTTTTATGTCGACGTCTCTATTTAAAATCTTTTCTGCACACTGTATGAAAGCTAGAGAATAGGCAATGCTACTATCGCCGCAGATATTTTCACTTAGGCTTAAACCCTCTTCTGTGCTGTGTCCTGTAAGCATAGCTTCAATTCCTCTATGGAGAAAATTAAGATCAATTTTTAAATTTACTATATGCTCTCCTATAGCTTGAATCCTGAAAGAGCCAGGCTCGATTACTCCTGCATGAACAGGACCTACTTGAACAATAGTAATCTCTTCTTCATTGGGTAGATGTCCTAATTCTTTTGGATAATCATTTGGACTTATTAGCGCATTACTATTATTGAATTTTATGCCAAAACTTTCTTTGAATCTTTCTTCGTAGATACTAAATATCGGTATGTAATGGCTAATAGATTCAAAGCTTTTATCAAGGCTAGTGGTTTCAATAATTAGAATTTTACTTTGTAGGTTTAAATGGAAGAACAATTTAAGGCTAATACTGTCCTTATCTTCAATCGCTATTGCCGTAACAAAAAGTGCTTTTGATTGATGATTGATTAAAGAAATAGTTTCAAGCAATAATTCTTTTGCTAGTTTTATCTCATAGAAGTCGCTTGACTCCTTAAGTTCAAGGTTTTTATTTGTTAGGAAATCTTTTAGTATTGGCAGCATGGTATTTTAGAATTTAATTTTATCTACTATAAACGTACCGAGAATTGCTAAGCCTAAGCCTAGAGCGATAGGGATTTTTGTGTAGAGCATGATATTACTTTTGTAATTGATTAGATTGCTCTCTTGTTTTTGATCTTCTTCGGCTGCAAAGAAAATAACCTTACAGAATGAATAAATAAAACTTGCAAAGATCAAGGTTGTAGTGAGCAGGAAAACTATTGTAAGCGGGATGCTGTAATGAATTAATTCTTTGAGGATTGTAAATTTGGCATTGAATACTGCAAAAGGTGGAAAGGCATTAACTCCTAAAAGTGCAACCATTAAAAATATTGCTGTGGTTGGTAAGCGTTTGATGATAAATCCAATTTCTTTAATTTTAGTAGTTCCATACACTAAAAGCACATTGCCAATTAGAAAGAACAATGCCGATTTAATTAGGGATTGGAATAAAAGATAGCTTAGACCTGCAATTAGAGCAGTTTGTGTTGACAGACCCAGGGCAATACAAGCAATGCCTATGCTTTGAATACTAGCATTACCAAGCATACGCCTTAAGTCATATTGGTTGATGATAAATATTGAGACTAAAATTACTGAAAACATACCAAAGAAAATTAATAGACTGCTTGTAAAATCTGAATTACCAAGAGCGTGATCAACTATAAATTTCAAGCGAGTAAAGAAAATAAAAACCACTTGTTCTAAGGCGCAGGTCATAAATACTGCAAGAGGAATTTCTGCTTTCTCAATTGCATCGGGAAGCCAAGCATGCATTGGTGCTAAAGCCATTTTTGTGCCTAAGCCGATTAGTAAGAATATAAAAGCAATTTTTACTAATAAAGGATCGAAACTGCCTAGATTAGAACTAAAGCTAGAGAGTTTCAAAGAGATTTCTTCTCCGCTAATTCCAGTATAAGAAACCAAAAGAATAATTATTCCCATCAAAGCCAGTATTAGTCCGACACTGCAAATGATTAGGTAATTCCAAGCTGATTCCAGGCTAAGACTTTTCCGGAAAATTCCTAATAGCATCGCAAACAATAAAGTAGTAACTTCAATTGCAATCCAGCTCCAACCGATATCACCTGAGATACAAGTAAAAATCATAATGGAAAGTAGCAGCCCAGACATAAAGTAGAACTTTTTGACGCCTTCGTTTCTGAAGTCATCATTTTTTTCTTGTTGTTTGAAATAACCTAAAGCATATATCGACATTAAGAGCGATACTGAAATTACTATTGCTAAACCATAGCTGCTAAGGAGATCTAATTCGATTGATTTAAATAAAGGGAAAATATTCAGATCTTTAATAATCAAGCTTAGGAAAACCAGTGCTAGAGTGATATTTGCAATTATTGAGCTGATACCTAACACTAGAGTTGAATTCGATAGTAATGAAATCAAAGAAGGTAAAATAGGTAAGGTTAAAAATACTAAAAGACCAATCATAATTTACCTTCTCTTAAATCTTTTTCTAAATTAATTTCCATATCTTCAAAATTGCTTTTAATTTTATTGGAAAAGATTCCCATTATCAGAACACCAATTAATAGATCGATTCCTAATGCAACTTCTAGAATCATTGGTAAACTTTTGGCGCTGAATAATATTAATAAGCTAATGCCATTTTCCATAACCAAAAAACCCATGATTTGTGAAATGGTTTTGGCGCGGTTGATCATTAAGAGTAAACCGTTTAACACTAAAGCTGCAGAAATCGGTAAAGTATGATAGAGAACGGGATTGAGAGTGGTAAGGTCTTTGTTTGGGAATACAAAGAAACATAGACCTGTAAGTAGACCCAAAACTACAAAGAGAATTTGTATGTTAACTAAGTTCTCGAATTGATCATCAATATGAAGCTTCTTGACAGTTTTTCTTAGAAAAAAAGGCAAGATGATAACTTTAAAAATCAAAATTATGCAAGCTGATAAAAGAAGATGAATGTTGAAGTGATCTTTTAGTAAAGCAAGATTTAGAAGAAAAATGCAAAAAGACTGAACTGAATAAGTTTTTATATTATCAAGTATAAAAATCTGCTTAGTCATAATAAATGCTGTAAGCAAGATGATAATTAATCCTAAAAAATAGAAAAGATTATTGTCGATTAATTGATTGAGGTTTTCTAGCATTGATTAGACCTTTGTAAAGTAATGAGCGAATATAGAAATCACAGCCATGGCAAGTGAAAAGCTGATTAATTCAGGGACACGGAAAATTCTAAGCTTGCCTGTTGATTTCTCAAATAAAGCAAGGAGAAAAGCAAAAACTAGCATTTTTAGTCCCCAGCTTGAAAAAGCTATGCCAAAACTATTTAGATCATTGCTTGTACTTACACCATTGGGATAGAAAATTGAGAAAAACAGTGAAGACAGTAAAGTGATTTTCAATGCTGCGCAATATTCAAGTATGGCAAGATACTTGCCCGAATATTCTAGTAGTAAGGCTTCATGAACCATGGTTAGCTCTAAATGTGTATTAGGATTATCAACTGGAAATCTTTTACATTCAATAATGATGATTACCAGAAAAGCAAATGCTGTAAAAATCATATTTGGATGATTTAAAAAACTTTTGTCTGAGATGTTTTTGCCTACCATTTGATATAAGTTTGAACTCTGGAACTCAATTGCTAGCGACATTATCACCATTAATACTGTAGGCTCAATAAGACTAACTAAGAAAGCTTCTCGTGAAGCTCCCATGCCCACAAAAGAAGTACCAGCATCTGCGGCTGATAATATAGAAAGAAAAGCAGCGAATAACATTAAGCCAAAAATAAATATCAAATCTGAGTGATTTGCAAAAATGCTGTGGCTGCTGAACACTGGTATAACGAAACTTAAGAAAACCATTATGCCGAGGCTGAGATATGGGAAGAGTTTAAAAATCCAAGATGAATTTTTTGGCAATATAATTTCTTTTTGAGAAAGTTTGTATAGATCGAAGTATGTTTGTAAAATTTTTGGACCAGTTCTACCTTCAATCATAGCTCTGAATTTGCTAAGAATCCCTGCATATAAAGGACATAGAACCAGTATTAGTAAAGGTCCCAAGAGATCTTTAAGAACATTGTTCAACTCAGAAAAGTTTGGCATAAATGATACCTCCGATTAAAGTTAGAGTGATATAAAGTAAGTATCTTTGTAAGCTGTGGTTGTGCAGTGATTCCCTCAAGCTCGAGGAGTAACCACAAAATTTATCATAGAAAGATATAAAGATCTTACTTAAAGAAAAAGCAGAAATTGATTTCGTCAGTCGACCTAAAGGTTGTGAGAACCCAGTTGCGCTATATTGCATTGTTGGCGTGATTTCTACTTGCCCGCAAGCCCAAGGATCTTCCCTGCGAAATTTTTGTTTGGCAAATAATAGATTGAATAAGAATTGAACAAGTAATAAAAGAATTATGACGGCAATAAGTATATTGATTGGTAAATTATTACCATTATTAGCCAAGGTTATCGTATTAAGATTGGCAAAGAATTTGCTACTGTCAAAAGGCAAATTAAAACTACTAAGAATGTTTTTCCATATGAAATTTAAACTATTAGGGTTGACACCAATATAAAAACAAATTGCAGAAAGAGTCATGGAAGGCAATAGTAATAAAAGATTTACCTCTTTGGCTTTTTGGACTTTTTCGTCGCGCGCATAGCCAAGGAAAGCTACGCTGTATAACCTTGCATAAATTAAAAACACAATCCCTGCCACCATTGCAAAGAATAGTAGAGCGATAGGGAAGGTGAAAAAACTTAGCGAAGAATTAATATGCATACCACTAATAGAGAGTTGGTAGATAATCCATTCGCCGACAAAGCCATTAAAGAAGGGTATTCCAGCCGCACTTAGTATTGAGAAAAGGAAAAGTATAGAAGTGATAGGCATGTTATGAATCAAACCACCCATTTTATTTAGATCACTTTGATGAGTTGCTTTAATGATTGCTCCCGCCCCAAGAAATAAATTAGTCTTAAAAAGAGCATGATTTAAGGTATGAAAGAGGCAAGTCAGTAATGCTATTGAAGCCAAGTTATTTTGGTTGAAAGCCTGGAAGATTATACAGAAGCCTAAAGCTGAAAGACAAAAGCCAACATTTTCAATAGTTGAATATGCAAGTAGTCTTTTTATATTAGATTCAAAAGCCGCATAGAGAGAAGCTCTTACCATGGAAATAATTCCAAAAATAAGCATGGTGTAACCAATTGCAAGGTCTGCTCCCCAGAAATCAAAGCTCAATTTTATAAGTAGGTAAATTGGTAGTTTAACCATTAGCCCTGACATCATTGCTGAAACATTAGATGGTGCAGCAGGATGAGCAAGAGGGAGCCAAAAATGAAATGGAATCAGCCCCATCTTAATAGCAGAACCCAAGAAGAATAAACTGAAAATTAAAAGCTTAGATTTGAGACCAGAGTCAATTACAACTGTTTGCAGGGTATCAAAATTCATATCCCAGTTGTAGAGAGTTGATATTACCAAGAACCCAGCAAATAAGAATATTGCACTAAGGTGAGTCATTATGAAATAAGCAAAACCGGCTTTGATATTCTCAGTTTTTTTGAAATCATAAATAACTAGAAAGTAAGAAACTAAGCTCATCAACTCCCAGCAGAACATAAAATTGAAAACATTATTTGCGGCAACTACCCCAATCATGCTGAGTGGGAATAAAGCGGAGAGTATATAAAGTAGGGTAATTGAATATTTCCCTTTGTATTCACTTGCATAACCGGCTAAATAGAATAGGGTAATTGCAGCAATAATTGTTATTAAAGCAATGAAGAAAAGTGATAGTTCATCTATAGCGAAACCAAAACTATTTAGCTTTTCTGTATTAAGTATGGAGATTAACTCACTCATTAATTTTCCCCTTGAAGTTTAAGTAGGGCGCTTAGTATATCTTCCGGGCTTGGAGGGTTTCCTGGGATCTCCAGGTCGACAGGGATACAGTCTGCAACGCGGCAAAGTTTTTCATTTGTAAATATGCCTATAGAACCAGTTATAGCTCCATCTCCAACTGCAATAATAATTTTCGGGTTGGGTGTAGCCTCGTAGGTCCTAATTAGTGCGGTCTTCATTCCTAAAGTTACAGGACCTGTGACTAATAGGATATCAGCATGTCTTGGAGAGGCTACTATCTTAAAACCAAAGCGCGAGAAATCATAGATGGGATTTTCCAAGGCAGCTATTTCATGCTCGCAGTCATTTGATGAGCCGGCATCAATTTCTCTTATGGAAAGTGATTGAGTGCCAATTTCTTTTAATTTTGAATTTAATGCTTCACTAAATTGGATTTGACTGTTGAGGAATAGTTTTTTGTTGCGAGAATATTTTTTTGTAGTTAAAAATTCTTTTAATATAGTTAGCATTAATTTCCTTAAAGTTCAGTGAGACTAATGAATTCATTTTTTTGTGGATTGAACTCTTGTATATCACCACTACCAATATCGTAATACCAGCCATGCAAAGTGAGATGTCCTTCATCTACTTTTTCCTTGACAAATGAAAGTTTTAGTAAATTTTCGAGTTGTAATTTTATATTCTCTTGTGTGCAATAAAGATGCATGGAATCGCCACCACAATCTTTATGGTCATGGTGTGCATGTTCCCTGATTATTTGTATATTCTTAAGCCAATGTTCAATATATTCTAATTTCAGTTCATTTGCAGAGTTATTAATTAAGGCTTTTAAAGCTCCACAGTCGCTATGACCGCAGAGGATTATATTCTCTATCTTTAATACTCTCAAAGCATATTCAATAGTGGCAAGCTCACCACTAGCTTTTGCCGCATCTACATCTGGAACAATATTTCCTGCGTTTCTTATAATGAAAAGTTCGCCTGGATTGCTTTGCGTAATTAAATTTGGATTGATTCTTGAATCAGAACAAGTTATAAAAAGTACTTTAGGGTTTTGTTTGTCTTTGTAGTATTCGAATAAAGGTTTGTTGATTTTATAATCAAATTCATGGAATTTCTTTACTCCGGCTAAAATTTTTGCGTAAGATTCTATCATTGAATTGATTCTAGCAAAGATTGTTTCACTTGTTAAACCTAGTCACCTGGCTAGTATCTTAATTAGACAGCTCTGAACTATAATCTCTTGTAGTTTGATTATGAGTAAGAACTTTTTATTTGGAAGCTTATTGTTATTAGTTATATTGCTAGTCAGTGCTATTCCGGTTCATGCGATTACCATAAATTTACGAGAAAATCTTAATGGTGATGTCTTAGATACTTTGCAGATGAATGGTGATGCAACTCTAAGTAACTTCTTTAATGAAGGTTTTGCCGGTGCCACAAGAACTTATACTGGGTTTTTGGATTATAGGCTTGAAACCACTGTAAAAGACAGGCATTTAGGAGGCATTACTTCTAGAGTTTCTGGTATTGGTTTTTTTGATGATCGGGTAAATACTTTTATGGATGATCCAGTAATTGATTTGCCAGAACTCTTTTATAAAAAAGATTTTCAGAATAAAAAGAAAGACGGTAGTGGATTCTTTGTTTTTGGTAAATTTGCAAATAGAAGATATTTCAATAAAGATGAATATTCGGGAGACCCCCAAGATATTGGTGAAAGAAGATTTGCCGGCGCCCAGGTAAATACTCTAAACATTTTTAGTGGAATAAATGAATTCCGTGATGAAGATCAAAGGCAATACGGAACCCGTGAAGCAACTGGTTCCTATGGTTTTGCATTTGGAGCTAAGAACAAATACAATATAGATTTCAGGCAAGCCTTTGCTGTTGCACGTATGAATAATTTTGCGGGTAATTTTTATGGTATCTCTGAATTAAGTAAAGAATTTAATGCTGGTACTAATCATCCTTCTAAAATTATGGCGGGCTATTTATATGCCAATGATTCTGTATTTAGAATTCCTGGTAGTAATAAAAATTCTCAATTGATCTATTCAATGTATACAGGCAAGTACAAAAAACTTAGTTACTATGCTAGGTACGGTGTCTTGTATGGCAATTCTGCTGGTGATAATTTTACTGCCAATGAAGCAAGGTTAGGCACTACATATAGATTCACTCCTAAAGACTCAGTAACCTTATGGGGTGGCTATTTTGATACTCCATATTTAGCTAATCAAGATCATTGTTTAGCATTAACAGCAGTTTACAAAAGAATAATTAATCAGTATACGAACCTGCTTTTTGCTTACACTGCTAGATTTAATGACAATAATGCACTTGCAACTAATTCTAAAGACAACGATATGACCTTTATGGGGCATCTTCAATTTCATTTCTAATAATTAACAAGGATTTTGTTGAACTATAATTAGTAGCCGTGCGCTTAAAACATTTTCAATTCATTCTTATATTCTCGGCAATTCTTTATTTGTCTTTTTTAGGGAGCTATCCTCTCTTTGATAAAGATGAGCCTTATTATGCAGAAGCCGCTCGGGAAATGATTGAAAGGAATTCCTATATAATTCCATATTTTAATTATGTCCCTCGTTATGAAAAACCAATTCTTTTTTATTTACTAGAAGTGCTTTCATTTAAAGCATTTGGAGTCAATGAATTTGCAGCAAGGTTGCCGTCAGCTCTGCTTGCAATTGCTTTGCTGGTGATCAATTATTTTTTTGTTAAACGCTTTGATGCTGATTCAGAAGAGGATACTAGGTTGGCTTTCTATAGCTCGTTAATATTAGCTACTAGTTTGGAATTTTTTATTCTGGCACGCATGTCTATAACGGATATGGCTTTGAACTTTTTCATCAGTACTGCTTTGATTTGTTTTTTTATTTTCTATCAAAAAAATCTTTTCAACGATTCTACTAAAGTTCAACCTCTATTCTTGTATTTGGCGGCAATAGCAATCGCTACGGGTGTCTTAACTAAAGGTCCAATTGCAGTACTTTTGCCAGGTTTGATAGTTACAGTTTTTTTACTGGTATCTGGTAAGCTAGTGTATTTTATTAAAAGATTTTTCTTGCATATATTGCTATCCATATTTATCATTGCCTTGATTGCTGCTCCTTGGTATATTGCTGCGCATATAGAAAGTGCTGGGGATTTTACCAAAGCCTTTTTTCTAGAAGAAAATTTCAATAGATTTTTCAGTTCAGTTAAAGTTCACAAAGCTTCGCC
>CAYQSL010000016.1:12791-17425 GCA_964420165.1 uncultured Gammaproteobacteria bacterium
ACCAGTGGTATTAGTTGGTTTTATGCCTTGGACTTTAGCTTTGCCTAAAGCCCTATCCAGCCTTAAACTCAGGCTTGCGCGAAATGATATTAAAAAAGATCTACTCATTTATGTCTTGATTTGGTTTTTATGCTTTTTTATTTTCTACTCAATTGCAAAAGTAAAATTGATTAATTATATTTTGCCAGTTTATTTGCCCCTCTCATTAATTGTGGCAATGGCTTTAACTGATCTTAAAAAGATTTTTTTTACGGTAATTAGCGTTGCTTTTGTACTCTATTTAATTGCCTCTGCCTTTGTTTTCCCTGTACTGAATAATAAAAAACAATACACGCTTATTCGATTTACTAAGGCCTCTCCCGTCTCTGAAAAGATCTATAGCATTGGTTTTGAATCGCCAGTAGCCGTATTCTCAGCGAAAAGGCAAATTCATCTAATCAAGCTAAAAGAATTTACTCAGAAGATTGATAAACAAGAAAAAGCATATTTTATAATTCGTAATTCAGAGTATGAGAAACTGCCTGATAACTACAGAAAATCAATAGTTGTCACAGAGGAAGACCGAAAAAATTTCTATGGATTTATTGGTATACAAAAATCTAATTAGTTGTTCTTGTATAAATTCTCTCAATTCTTTTTTCTATTGGAGGATGAGTGCTCATCATTTCCACCAGGAAGTCTCCGGTGAAAGGATTTGCAGTATAAAGGGAAGCAAAAGCTGGACGTAAAGTTTGAGGTTGTTGTTTTTGTGAGATCTCGTGAATTTTTTGCAAAGCATTGGCTAAGCCGTTTGGATTAAAAGTCATATCGATCGCAGTCTGATCCGCCCTATATTCGCGAGATCTTGAAATTGCTAATTGTATGATTAAGGCTAGAAGTGGTGCAAATATAACCATCATTAACATCACAATAGGATTAGAGTTTTGTCCATCACCATCCTTCCCGCTACGAGGGCTGAATAAATAAGCAAACTGTGCAATTGATGAAATGGTTCCAGCCATTACTACAGCTATTGTTGAAATAAAAACATCTTTATTCTTGATATGTCCTAATTCATGTGCAATAACAGCTTCTAATTCTTCGGGAGTTAAAAATTCAAGTAAACCTTTAGTCACTGCTATGCTGGAATGATAAGCATCTCTCCCTGTAGCAAAAGCATTAGGTATTGCTTCGGGAGTTATATAGAGTTTTGGTTGGGGTAAATTAGCCCGATTAATAAGCTTCCTGGTGATTGAAAATAATTGTGGATAATCCTCTTCGTTTACTTCTACAGCACTATTCATGGAAAGAGCAATTTTGTCAGAATTCCAATAAGTTATACCTTGAATAATAATTGAGAAAAAAAATGCAAAAATAAGCCCGTCACTACCTGCTAAGGCTTGTCCTACAATCATTGTTAGAGCCGTTAAGCTACTAATTAGAACAAGGAGCCTGATTGTGCTGGAAAGCTTGCGCATGGTTTGAATTAATCTCTAATTTAATCTTAATTATATAGTAAGAGGGGGATAGTTTTCAGATAAAGGTTAAACAGTATAAAATAACTTTGTGCTTTTAGGATTTGTTGGTCTTTATATCTTAATTACTCTTTTAATCGGAGTATATTTTTCGCGTTTTGTAAAAACTGCAAAGGACTTTGCGGTTGCAAGTAAGAAGATGCCAATCTTCATTACTTCTGCAGCCTTCTTTGCCACTTGGTTTGGCTCAGAAACAATAATTGGTGCTTCTGCTGAAATTCTTGATCATGGTGTTCTAGGGATTATTGAAGAACCCTTCGGTGCTGCACTCTGCCTGCTTTTGGTAGGTTTTTTCTTCGCTCGCAGTCTTTATAATATGAATTTGCTTACGATGGGAGATTTTTTTCGTAAGCGTTACGGTCCTAAAGTTGAATTAATCGCGAGTGCCTTTATGATCTTTTCTTACTTTGGTTGGATAGCTGCTCAGTTGGTGGCATTTGCAATTGTGCTTCAAGTAATTAGTGGTCTTGATCTTCAAGTTGGAATTTGGATAGTAGCTGCAATAACTTTTTTCTACACATACACTGGTGGTATGTGGGCAGTATCTATCACTGACTTCATACAAAGTATTGCCATTATTGTAGGTTTAATTGCTCTCTTTGTTAGCTTGTTAATGAAGGCTGGAGGAGATATTGTTCCAGTTCTAAATTCTTATCCGCCTGGTTTTTTTAATTTCTTTCCTAATCCTGATCCGCAGAGTGTTATAGATTATTCTGCTGCTTGGATGATTGTTGGTTTAGGTTCTATCATTCAACCAGATATTTTTCAAAGGGTAATGGCTGCTGATTCTGATAAGACTGCTTCAAGAGGTGCATTGATTGGTGGTTTCATGTATCTAACCATTGGTATGTTGCCATTAATTAATGTGATCATCGTTAAATATTTATATCCAGAAATTGCAAGCATGAATGGACAAATGGTTTTGGTTAATGCTGTTCTTCAACATACACACGTTTTTATTCAAATACTTTTCTTTGGTGCTCTACTCTCTGCTGTTATGAGTACGGCGAGTGGTGCGATTCTGGCTCCGTCAACTACCCTTGCAGAGAACATTATCAAACCAAGATTGACAAATGTTTCTGAGAAAGACTTCCTTGCGATATTGAGAATTTCAGTTATCATCATCACAGTAATTTCTGTTTTAGTTGCTAATGTAAATCAGGATATTTATCATTTAGTTGGTGAAGCTTCTGGTATCAATTTAGTTTCTGTAGTAGTTCCCTTCATTGCTGGGATGTGGTTTAAGCAATCTTCTGGCCTTGGAGCATTACTTTCTATATTTACTGGAATAAGTTCTTGGCTTTTAGTAAAGATTTTTGGATGTAATATTTTCGGTGTAGAATTGCCAGCGATTATAGTCGGATTTATTGTGAGCCTTTTAGCAATGATCATTGGAAGTTGGATTCAAAAAGCTGATTATCAGAGTGGAGAAGAAGTCAAAAGTGTTGATTTTGCTTAATTTTTGAGCATTTAACCCAAAATCAGAGTCTCGTGTTAATCTGCTAATTAAGTGGGGTATATCTTTTAATAGTAACCCCTTTTGGAGAAATATGTCCGTGCTAAGAGATAATAAAAGACTGTCGCAATGTGCGATGTGTGGAAGTTTAATGAGTATACCTACAGCTTCTGGAGTTTGTAGTGATTGCTGGGATAAAGACGAAGAAATGTATCAAAAAGTCAAATCCACAATGAAGTTTGGTCAAAAACTTCTTCCTGAAGAATTGGCATCGAAGACTGGTGTTGATATTAAACATATACAGCGCTGGATGGTTCAAGGTCGTTTCGGTTAAAATCTTTCCAAAATTCCCATCTGCGTCGTTACGCTCATTTTCCGTCATCCTCAACCCGAAGGGTTGGGGACCCAGTTACTTTAATTCTACAGCTCTAATTTTGTAATCGTTATCTTTCCTTGAATGAAGGTATTTTGCTTTTAAAGTAAATAAGTTTTTGTAATGAAGATTTTGCTTCTCTAGTTCATGTTTAATAGCTTTGGCTTTGAATTTATCAGGGTTCCAAACTAAGATCGATTTTTCTTTTATATCTAGGTTCTGACCTTTCTTTAAAATTTCAAGTTTAGCTTCTGGATAAAAAAGTTTTATTGCTGCAATATTACCAAGTTCTCTAAAAGAATAAATTTTAACTTCGCTGATTGAGTCTATGATAACTCCTTGCTTCTTAAGCTTGCCTTCAAGCCCGCTGTAGACTGCTTTGTATGGGTTGTGCATGAAGGTAAGACCATAATAATCGGGCAGAAAATAGCTTATAGTTTTTACTCCGTAAATTACTAAGATGAAAATTATTACTATGCTGAAAAATAATTTCTCTCTTTTAAATCTACTAAAGTCCACGAAAGTAAAAAGTCCCAAGATGAAAGGGAAGTATAAAGTTGCAAGCCAGCGATTAGTAAGATTACCAGTTTTTAAACCAAGCACCATAAGAATAGGAACTAGGATGCTGTAGATTGCAAGTAGGCGCAAGGCTTGAACAATAGGCTTATCGCTACGCTCGAAAATAATTGAATTAAAAAACATGCAGGCGAAAATCAAAAGATACAAAAGATGATTCCAGAATCCCAGCCACAGCACTTCTAGGATCTGCATCAGTCCAAGGTTTGGACTGCCAGCTTGGCTTCTGTCCATAGCATAATTGAATGTACTGAAATCATTGTTGATAAGCCATAAAGCGTGTGGACTTAGAATTACTCCAAAGCAAACTAAGCTAATAAGAGTTTTGTAGGATAGTAATATTTTTCTGCCTTCTTTGAAGCTTAGGCTAGTTAAAACTAAAGCAGTAATAAAAAGTAAGAAATTATATTTGGAGAGCATGCCAATTGCAAAGCTAATCCCAAGCAAAATATAATTCCTAATAGATTTTTTCTCTAGAAGATTTAGGTAAATTAACAGACTGATTGCTGCAATAGTCGTCATCAGAATGCTATGGATCATATAGCGATAGTAGTCATAGGAATAAAGAAATATAAAAACTAAGCTCGAAGTAATTATTAGTGATTGATTCTCATTCCGAAATTTTCTTGCAATTAGATAAAGAACTCCAAAGAAAATAAAAATCAAGCCATGAGTGGTTATCATCATTAGAGGAATATTTAAACCAAAAACTAAA
>CAYQSL010000017.1:0-16823 GCA_964420165.1 uncultured Gammaproteobacteria bacterium
ATAAATCTTGTAAAGAAAACAAATGGGACAGAGCTAAGTTTGTTGGTAATGAACTTAATGGCAATGTACTTGGCATTATTGGACTGGGCAAAATTGGACAGCGCGTTGGCAAAGTCGCTCTTTCGCTTGGCATGAAGGTTCTAGGCTTCGATCCTTTTGTTTCTAAAGAAAAAGCAGAAGATCTAGGCTTCCGCAAAGCTGAACTTGAAGAAATTTATTCTAAAGCTGATTACATCACTCTTCATGTCCCTAAGACTAAAGAGACAATGAACATGATCAACAAAGAAACTATCGCTAAGATGAAAGCTAATGTGCGTATCATCAATTGCGCTCGTGGTGGACTTATTAACGAGCAAGATCTAGCTGATGCAATTAACGCAAATAAAGTAGCAGGGGCTGCAGTGGATGTATTTCCTGAAGAGCCTTGTTTAGATTCTCCATTACATAAATGTGGCGATAAAGTTTTACTAACTCCACATCTTGGCGCAAGCACCACTCAAGCGCAACTTAACGTAGCAATCGATGTGGCTGAGCAGATTAGAGACGTGCTTAAAGGTGGCGTTGCTAAAGCAGCTGTGAATCTTCCTGGACTTAAACCAGAATTAGTTCAACACATCAAACATTATTTAGGTCTAGCAGAGATCATGGGATCGTTTCTTGCACAGATCACTCCAGGCGCAATTAAGTCAATTGAGATCGAAGCATTGGGTAAACTTGCTGACAAGAATATCGAAGGTCTTAAACTGGCAATCTTGAAAGGGATACTTTCTCATAGCCTTGATGGTGTAACTTTTGTAAATGCTCCATTAATTGCTAAAGAGCGCCAAATCAAAGTTAACGAACTTAAATCAGAAGATTCTGGTGCATACATTGACAAGCTAGTCGTACGCATCAATTCCAGTGAAGGTGAGCATTCTATGGCAGGGACTGTGCTTCAAGGCAATATTCCTTCGATTATACAGATCGATGATTTCAATTTAAATTTCTCACCAGAAAAGCGTTTCATTGTTACTTTTCACCAAGATCAACCTGGTATTGTTGCTCAATCATCAAAAATACTTTGGGATAAAAAAGTCAATATCAGTGGTATGAGCTTAGGTCGCACTAAAGGTACTACTGCAGTCGTAATGATTATTGGTGTAGATGATCCTGTAGATGATGATTCTCTAAAACAAATTCAAACCATTAAAGGCATTGATATTGCTAAGTATGTGCAGTTGGTGAAGATTTAGTTTGAGGCGTTTCTAAGTTTGCTTTTTGTCGTAAATTTTCCTCTTCTTCCTCTTTTATAGAACGATCTATATCCATTCTTACTAAGATCCTATGTAAGTCATAGACATTCCTAAGACTATCTTTAGGTACTCCAGCTTGTTCCGCACCGGCTCGTATACGTACTGTCTTACATACTGAACAGCCATGATTACAACAAGATCTTTCTTCTAAAGCTTTATGGTACAAGCCTAACCAAATATGTTGAGTAGAATCCATACCAATTCAATATAATAGCACGTCCGTCCTGCTATTTTCTTTATAAACCCCTAGCACCAGCGATTTCGACATTCTGCCCAGTAATATAGTCATTAGCTAAAAAGAATTCCACAGCTTTCACAACTTCATTTAAAGTAGCAAAGCGCCCCATTGGAACTCGTGCGAGCATGGCTTTTCCTTCAACGCTATTTTCCATACTACCTGGCGAAACCATATTCACTGTAACTTGACTTGCCGCTTCAGCCTTTGCCATAGCCTTAGTTAAAGTTAGCAAACCAGTTTTAGCAATTTGATAAGCGAAGTGTTCAGGAGGCGGGCTGATTTTACCAATACCACAGAAGCCAATGTTAATAAGCTTTCCCTTAACCTTACGTAACTCCACAATTGCAAACTTTGATAAATAAAATGCTGAATTTAAATTTGAATCAAGCATCTCATGCCAATCTTCAATACTAAAATCATCGATATAGCCAGTCTTGTAATTACCAACATTATTCACCAGCAAATCTAATCTGCCATATTTTTCCACAACGCTAGAAACTAAAGCAAGGCAATCTTCACTCTTAGTTAAATCAAAATCCTTAGATCTAATCTCTAACGGCTTCTCATAACCCATCTCTACAAGCCTTTCAGAGATTGCTTTTCCTAAACCTTTATGATTCCCAGTAACTAGAGCAACTTTCTTAGACATCGATAACTATTCTTTGACTTCCTCTTGCTCCCAAGATTTTTCTTTCTTATCGTAATAAAGAATTTGATTATATTCACCAAAATCTATAATGCGCAAAGTTGGACTATGCACTGTTCTGATTTTTTTATCATCAAAAATTCCCGAAGGATATTTGCCATGATTAATTAGTTCTACAAAATCACCTTTAAATTCCTTGAAATACAATTCATCTTTTTTGTTAAAAATCGCTAAATAAGGCGCTTTGCGCTTAGTATTCCAAACTATTACTGCAGTTTCAGTATCGCCATCCATATCAAAGTCACAAGACTCGGCTTTTACTAATTGAGACTTACTAACCTTCTCAAGATTCTTACGAGCATAGATATAGTATTCCATTAGCTCTACTTCACCTTTATGACTAAGGCGGGCTGTTTTATTTCTTGGTAACTCCATTGGATAAAGATCATAAACATTAGCTCGTCTATAATCATCACCGTAACGTTCATTAATACTATGATCTAGACGTTCATCCAGTTTATTTCTCAGAATCTCACGATCCATATCATCTATAACTAATTTTTTAGAACTTGGCTTAACTACTTTGAAATCATCTTTCTTAGCCAAGACTGCCGGACTAAATGATGCACTAATTAAAATACTTAGAATGATTTGTTTGACTGATCTCATAATCAAACTGCTACTTTAGTTTCAGCTGTCTCAACAACTTGTCCAAAAGCATAGAACTTCTTAACGCGTCCTTCGTAAAGCTCTTCACCACTAGATTTCATTAGCTCACGTAAATTTCTCAAAATAGCTTCTTGGATATTTTGAGTAATCATAGTCCAATCTTTATGAGCGCCACCTAATGGTTCAGGAATAATTTCATCAATTACTTTCAAGCCCAATAAATCTTTAGCAGTAATCTTCAATGCATCTGCGGCATCTGCAGCCTTATCTCTGGTTCTCCAAAGAATCGCTGCGCAACCTTCAGGACTGATTACAGAATAAACTGCATTCTCTAACATCAAAACTTTATTAGCTACACCAATTGCAAGTGCACCACCAGAACCACCTTCACCAGTGACGATAGCAACAACTGGTACTTTCAGCTCAGCAAGAGCTTTTAGGTTCTCTGCAATCGCAATCGATTGACCATTAGCTTCAGCATTAACTCCTGGATAAGCACCTGGTGTGTCAATAAAAGTAACTATTGGTAAATTAAATTTCTGAGCATACTCAAAAAATCTTTTGGCTTTTCTATAGCCTTCAGGTTGTGGCATACCAAAATTACATTTTTGGTTGTCTTTAATGCTACGTCCTTTCTTAGTACCGATAGCAATGAAATGAATTCCATCCATTTCAACTAAAGCGGTTAACATCGCTTGATCATCAGTACCAGCTCTATCACCGTGAAGTTCAATCCATTTATCAGAACCACAAGTCATATTTAGGTAGTCCTCAACGTTTGGACGATTTGGATGACGCGCAATCTTCGTAATATCAATTGCTGAGAGATTTTGGTAGATACTCTCTTCTACTTTTTTATAATTCTCTTTCAGCTTAGTAAGCAACTGTTGATCATTATCAGAACTGATTTGTTTTTCAATTGTTTGAATTTCAGCTTGAATTTTCAGAAGAGGCTTTTCAAAATCCATAGGAATATCTTTCTTTGGCATTTTAACCAAGGTTGTTTCTTTATTGATTTCCTTACCTGCAGCATCTGGCACTTTGAAATCAGCAGGATAGAATCCATGCATTCTTAGTAATTGAGAAATTTTACTCTTAAGATTTTTTCTTTCTACAATTAAATCAACTTGACCATGCTCTAAAAGATACTCAGCCGATTGGAAATCAGCAGGAAGTTTTTCTCTTACAGTTTCTTCAATAACTCTTCTACCTGCAAAACCAATCCTAGCCTTAGGTTCAGCGATAATAATATCTCCTAAAGTAGCAAAGCTTGCAGAAACTCCGCCGTAAGTTGGATCTGTTAGTAAAGAGATATAAGGCAGTGAGGCTCTAGAAAGTTTTTCTAAAGCGATACTAGTTTTTGCCATTTGCATCAAACTCAAAATACCTTCATGCATTCTTGCTCCACCCGAACTAGATAAAGCAATAAATGGAAGATTCTTTTTGATTGCAGCTTCGACAACCCTAGTAAACTTCTCACCAACCACTGTCCCCATGCTCCCACCAAGAAAATCAAAATTCATAACTGCAATGGCTACTTTAATACCTTCCATTTCAGCAAAGCCTGTTACTAGCGCTTCTTTAAAACCAGTTTTACGTTGTGCCTTAGCAACTGTCTCGCAATAAGGCTTACCATCATTGAATTTCAATGGATCGCAAGGACTAATATCCGCATCAATCTCTTGGAAACTTCCGCTATCAATTAAAGAATCAATACGCTCATGAATAGAGATTCTGCCGTGGAAACCGCATTCGGTACACACACATAAATTGTTAATATAATTAGATTTGTAAACAGTAGCGGAACAGCTTTTACATTGAATCCAATTTGCTGCTATCTCTTCGTCACTTAGACCAAGAATTGCTGGGTTTGTTGAAGCCTTGCTAGCAAATTTCTTAGCTCTAACGCTCTTAAAAAAGTCTCTTAAGCTCATATTCTTTTCATTATACTATAGTAAATACAGATTGGCAAGTTGATTTAATTATATTTTCAGGGGATTGCCCCAGATATACCGAAATCCTTAGATTAAATCTTGGAATATACCGATTCCCATAAATTAATGACTATTTAAACTGCTTAAGCAGTTATTGCGCTTGATGAAGAGCAGTAAGTACTGGTCGAGCATTTTTTAATTCCCGAGTAGCCGCATCATATAAAGAGATAAGAGTTTCTTCCTTCGGTATTGGTAAAGGCTGAGCGGCCCTGCGATGAATAGTTGCTAAATCTATGGCTAAGTGTAATTTGCTTCGCGTGTCCAAATCTGGGTGAAGTATTTGCGAATAAATTCCATTCCCCCAATCAAAATTGTCACCGACAATTAAAATTTGTTCTAAAACTCCAAGACCTAATGAACTTGCATGTTGCTTAAGATGCTCTTTAGCTTGTTCTGGATTTTTAGATATCCAATTTTGAATAGACCACCATTCCATTAATTCAGCTGCGGGAATTTGTTGAAGAAGTTGATCATCATTATTTAAATTATTAATTCTCTCAGTGCTAGATTTATTCTTTAAAAGAGCTTGTTGGTTAATAAAACTTTCTTTAGGATCCTTATCCTTACTGCGATATAAATCTTCAGTACTGACATTGATACTTTTAAGAAACTCCATCCATGAAGCATTCGATTTTAATTTATTGACAACTATCCAATCAGTTTCAGCGACATTGCGGAGAAAGGCGTCATTTGAGTTAGTCTCAGCTGGAGTTACAACATTAGTGCTAGGTTTTTTAGCAGCACTCTCATCGGGGCTAGCATTATAAATACCGTATGCCGCTAAAGCTGGCAAAGCAATCCATTTTAAATTTGGATGCACAATTTTCATGCACTAAATAATATCACAGATTAGATCGCTAACCCTGGATTTAATTTCTCTGGCATTTTAACCGAACCCGATTCAAGCGAAGCCACAGGATATCCACAGTAATCTGCCGCATAGTAAGCACTTGGTCTGTGGTTACCGCTGTCTCCAATGCCCCCAAAAGGCGCATTGCTACTTGCACCCGTAACTTGATTATTCCAATTAATCAAACCAGCTTTAATCCTAAAAAAGAAATCTTCAAAAAGTTTGGCATTATCCGAAATCAATCCAGAACTTAAACCATATTTAGTTGCATTGGCTTTCTCTATAGCTGCATCCCAATCTTTAACCATATGTACTTGTAATAGTGGACCAAAGACTTCTTCATCATCTAAGTCTCTAACTTCCGTAACATCAATAATCGCAGGACTAATAAAAGCCTTAGATGGATAATCTAAAATCTTTGGCTCAAGCAAAGTGGTAGCTCCTTTAGAGCTGAGATCTTTATAAGCAGAGTAAATCTTTGCAGCTTGCTTTTCTGAAATCACCGGTCCCATGAAAATATCAGTCATTGGATCACCGATTTGGATTTTGCTAGTCATTTCCACAAGTAGATTTAGAAGTGTGCGTGACTCTTCATTATCAATCAATATAAGCCTTCTAGCACAAGTGCATCTCTGACCAGAAGTAAGAAACGCAGACTGGATTACCATATATGCAGCAGCTTTTAGATCATTAACTTGATGAACTAAAAGTGGATTATTACCGCCCATTTCAAGCGCAAGAATTTTAGCTGTATCTCCAGCAAATTGTTTGTGAATGAGTTTGCCAGTACGTGAACTTCCAGTAAATAAAATTCCATCGATATCATGATGAGCAGAAAGATGCATTCCAGTTTCTACTTCACCCTGTACTAAATTGAGCACGCCAGCAGGTAAACCAGAGTCTTCCCAGCATTTGATCATGATTTCAGAAGAATACGGAGTAAGTTCACTTGGTTTAAAAACTAAAGTATTACCAGCAATAAGAGCAGGCATTATATGTCCATTAGGAGTGTGCATCGGGAAATTATAAGGACCAAACACAGCAAGCACTCCATGCGGTTTATGGCGAGTAATACTAAAAGTATCTGCGCCACCAAAAGGTAATTTTCTTTCTTTACAGCGATCTTGATAAGCTTCGACTGAGATTTTAAATTTATTAGCGAAGGAGGATACCTCTGTACGCGCTTCCCACAGTGGCTTTCCCACATCTTTAGTTAAAGCTTGGGCTAATTCTTCTTTCTTTGTTTCTACTACCCCAACAAATCTTTCTAAATAACTAATTCTTTGGTCAACTGATAATCTTGCCCATGCAGGAAATGCTTTACGCGCAGAATCAACAGCAGAATTAACTTCAGTTTGCGTCGCAGCCTTACCTTGCCAAATTACAGAGCCATCAGCAGGGCTTATTGATTGAAATTGCTTCCCAAGTCCTTCTTGCCATTTACCATTAATGTAATTTGTCATAGATTAAAGTGTCTCCTGGATTAAGTTTCATCATTTGTGCTGAACTCATCGCTATTACAATTCCATTACTAGTTTCTTTTAGTTTAACTAAGCCAGCAACAAAATCCTTAGAAGCTTTAGCTGCAAAAGTAATAGCAGAATCATCAAAAAGTTCATCAGAAAGCACCTCAACGATTTTTCCTTGCTGAGAATTTTTCACAGTAGCAATGTCACTAACTTTAACTTGCACCCTTGGACCTGCATCAAAAATATCTACATGGTCATCACGTTTAAATCCTTCAGCTTCAAGAAAAGCCATGGCTGGAACTGTGTCTTCATGAAGCTTCCCAATGCTCGCAATAACTTTATCTTTAAGCAAAGGAATATATAAAGGGAAATGTGGCATTAAATCAGCAATAAAAGCTTTATCCTTGGCACTTAGATAATCAGCTTTATCAAACTCCATATCAAAGAAATGTCTAACTGTTCCTTCCCAAAAAGGTGACTTACCTTCTGGGTTTATATAACCACGCATTTCAGCAATAATATTTTCAGTAAATCTATGACGAAATAAAGCTATAAAGAAAAATCTTGCTCTACTCAAAAACTTTCCAAGTTTTAAGTTACGGTATTCAGGATCAACAATAAGTGAACTAACAATAGTTGGTCCATTATGCTCTTTGCAAAGCTCCAAGAAAGGAATTTCTTTATCAACTCCTAAATCCTTTGAAGCATGCTTGGCAAGCTTGATTTCATAAGAATAGGAAGGTTCAAAACCACCAACTCTAGCTCTGATTGCACAGATACCAATGATTTTATTTTCTGGTAAAAGCTCTAAAACAAATCTATATGATTCATTTCCTATCTTTGTTGGTTCAATTGCAAAACTATTAAGAGACTCTTGGATCTTGGCTTTCAACAATTCCATATCAGCTGGCAAAGAAGTCATTCCTGGACCAGTTTTACCCGCAAGATCATAGACCTTATTCAGATCTTCCATCTTAATGGGTCTTATAATGAAGTCGGATCGATAGTTGGACATTTATTTCTTTAGGGACTGGGTTCCCAGCCCTTCGGGCTGAGAATGACGAGGATTAAGATTAGTCAGGATATTTGACTCTATCATGGTTTTGAGCCTTCCAAGATCTTAGAAAAGCTTCTTTAACTTTTTTCAAATCCGATCTTGTAAGACCAGTGAAGCGCAGCTCGCCCTCATTAACTCTGGCTTTGACAATTTTTTCTATCATGTCTTTTGCTTTCTCTTCATCAATTATGTCTTTGATACTTTTCAAAGCTGCCTCAACACTATCTGCCATCATCGCAACACCAGTCTCTTTGGAGTTTGGCCTAGGTCCAGGATAACGGTAATCATCAGAGTTAACATTTTCTTTGCCATATCTATCTATAGCCTTACGATAGAAGAAATTAGTAATAGTAGTACCTTGATGCATTGGGATAAAGTCAATAACGGGATCAGGTAAGTTATATTTTTTGGCAAGTTTAACACCCTCTGCAACATGCGCAATAATAATCTCAGCAGAAATAGTAGGGTCATCTAAAGTTGTATGGGGATTAGGTTTGCCCAAAGTGTTTTCAATAAAATATTCTGGTGCATGAGTTTTACCGATGTCGTGATAAAGCAAACCAACTCTCATCAATTCAGTATTCAAGCCCAGAACCAAACCTGCTTCTTCTGACAATCTTGTAACACTAAGAGCATGTTGGTAAGTACCAGGAGCTTCTTGTTTAAGAAGCTTCAGCAATGGTTGATTTGGATTAGAAAGTTCTTCCAATTTAAATGGAGTAATAAGTTTTAATCCTGATTCTAAGTATGGCAATACTGCAATTGCAAAGAATCCCGAAGCGATGCCACCAATTGCATAGAAAGAAGCCACTATCATTACCGTTGGCACATAGAAATTTTCCATCGCCACCATGACCGTTAAAAGAAAAATAAAAACTTGTGCAAGCGCTACTTTAAAACCAGCGTTTACTAAATCCTCACGTAAATGAATTCGACGAGTTAAATAGATTCCATACAATGATCCGACATACTGTGGCAATACTTGCCAAAAGTTCATATCTATTGTCTTTGTAAGGAAAAAGCACAATATAGTAACCGCAATACTACCCATAAGTGGCATATAGAATATAGTCAGAAGCATTCCGACAGTAGCAAGTGGAATCATTGGTAATTTATCAATTCCCCACATTGCAATTGGTGCAATTATCAAACAAACAGTAATTGGGATTAAGAACATTGCAAGAATTTGATTGATAGTATATTTTTTCCAATTACTCAGAGTTATAACCAAACCAATAATAGTTACAAGAACTGAAATTAGATATAAATTGTTTTGGATCTCTTTATAGTCAGTACCCAAACGCAGCAAGCCAAGCTGTTTGAGGAAGTGATAGTTTCTAGCATTCACTACTTTACCTTTCTCTGCAAGTAATGAACCTTTCTTAAGAGTAGTCTTAATGGATTTCACTGAAGACATCGCCTTCATTTCTAGCTCGAATACTTTACTCCAATCAATTTG
This sequence comes from uncultured Gammaproteobacteria bacterium, assembly GCA_964420165.1. Taxonomy (GTDB): domain Bacteria; phylum Cyanobacteriota; class Vampirovibrionia; order LMEP-6097; family LMEP-6097; genus CAYQSL01. The sequence goes on from CAYQSL010000017.1 coordinate 9,675, forward strand.
AATATTGGCTGCAGTACTCACATCAATTAATTTTTCAACCAATAGCTCTTCCTGAGCCGTTAATGACGGATAAAGGATACGAATATTTTCATGGATTTTTGCTCTAGGCATTCCTATAACAATTCCTAGATCAAGAAGTTTTTTCTGGATCATGAATGCTCTACGAAAGATAGTTTCATAATCTGTAGTTTTAATTAGATCAAAAAATTCTTTACCTAAAGCAGTCTTCACTTCATTAGCTTGTAATTGTTGAGTACGAATAGAGCTTAGATTCTCAAAGAAATATTTTCTCTCAATCTCGTTTAATTTACTCAACTCATCTATAAGAATGTTTTTGGTTACTAAACTTAAATCAGTATTAGCTGCAAAATACTTATCAATAGTAGTTTCCAGGTCTGTACTTAAAGTTATTTGGTTATATTTTTCATCATCTAATTTCAAGAGTAAATCTTGAATTTCAAGAGAGATCTTAGGATTTAAAGGTACTGTCTGCTGCTCACGATGATGGATTTTATTTCTTACAACTTGAATAACGAACTTTAGTTTGTCAAAATTTCTTGCGGCAATTTTATCGTCAACATTGAGAATCTCTTCGTTATTAACGTTTTTAAGAGCTTCAAGCTTAGCTTTAGTTTTAGCGCGATCTGTCTGTTCTTGGTCAATGACTTCACGGTCTTTTTTGAGAATTACCGTCATTGGACTGACATCGTTTATTTGGATTCGCGGTTTATACCAAGATCTGACGCTAAGTAAAGTAGTTAAAAGAGCTGTACCTAATAAAAGAACGACAACAATTAAAATTGCATTGCGAATTTTGAATTTCATTTGTCGTGCCGGCATGAGTGGAACACCCCGTAAATTTCGTACCCAACTCTTATTGTATGATATCGCTTAAGAGCTTGTGGTTTATTCTCTGAAACAACTTAACTTTATTATTCAACAGCTTGACGCGCGTCATTGCGAGGAGGGCTTAGCCCGACGTGGCAATCTAGACTTTGTCTCTATAGTTGGACCCACCTGTACCGGCAAAACAGACCTAGCACTAGCCCTAGCTGAGAAACTTAGCATACCTATTATTAACGCAGATAGTAGATTGATTTTCTTAGAAATGGATATTGGCACAGCCAAGCCAACTAATAAAGAACTCGAAAAAATAAAACACTATTTAGTAAATATCAAAAAACCAAATGAAACTTATTCTGCAGGTGACTATAGAAAAGATTTTGATGAATGCTTTGCTGAAATCAAAAAAAACTCTTCTGAAAAAAATGGACCTTACGCAGTAGTAGTAGGCGGTACAGGTCTCTATCTACAATCGGCTTTAGAAAATTTGGAAATGCCTTCTGTAAATCGCGATGATGAACTCCGCAAAGAACTAAGTGAATTAGAACTGCCTGAGTTACTTGTAATCATGAATGACTTAGATCCTGAGGCACAGAATGCTGTGGATACTAAAAACAAAATCAGAATAATTAGAGCTATCGAGATTCTAAAAAGCACTGGCAAAGCGCTATCCGAAGCTAGAAGTAAAAATACTGAGAATAGATACAATGTTATGTCTTTTGGCATGAATTTTTCTTCACGTGAAATTCATAATGAACTTATTAATAAGCGAGTTCTAGTTATGCTTGAAAAAGGCTTAGTAAAAGAAGTCGAAGAATTAATAAACAAATATGGAATCACTCGCACTATGCTTGCAACTATTGGATATAAAGAAATCATTAGCTATCTACAGAAAGAATGCAGTCTTGAAGAAGCTTGCGCTGAGATCCAACAGAGAACCAGAGCCTATGCCAAAAGACAAATGACTTGGTTTAAACGAAACCAAGATATAATTTGGCTTAATGCAGATGAAATCCTTATTCCTAGCTGATCCGCTCCATACCTTTATCAAAGACCACGATAGTACTTGGGCACTTATACAAGCCGCTCTTAAATTAGGTCATCAAGTTTTTTTTGCTGAAGCTAATAGTTTATGTTTGATCGATAATAAGCCACATGCAAAATGTTTTGAGTTTGATAATCGTCATTGCGAGGAGAGAAGCGACGTGGCAATCCAGCTCACTAAAGTTGATGATTTTGATTTAGTCTTCATGCGCAAAGATCCCCCTCTCGATTCGCTCTACCTACACCAAGTCCAAATCCTCAGTCTCTGCAAAAAAACAAAAGTTATAAACGATCCTAGCGCTCTAATCAAATTCAACGAGAAACTTAGTATTTTTAATTTCCCTGAATTAATATCTCCTACTATAGTTTCTAATAATAAAAGTGAAATCAAAGACTTCTTAAAACAGCATGGCAAGATAGTTTTAAAGCCTATTGATGGCAAAGGTGGTGAAGGAGTTTTTGTAATTGCAGACGGAGATTTAAATCTCAATTCAACTATAGAAACTTTAAGCGGCACTTACAGCAAAGCAAATCCTAGTTTGATCATGGCGCAAAAATATATTCCCGAGATTAAAGCTGGTGATAAAAGAATAATTCTTTTCAATGGTAAGATTGCTGGTGCTTTAGCTCGCATACCTTCATCCACTGATCATCGCGGCAATCTAGCTGCTGGTGGCAATTTCAGCAAATATAGCTTAAATGCACGCGATAAAGAAATCTGCCAAAAATTAGAAGATTTCCTCATAGAAAATAAAATCTACTTTGCCGGTATCGACGTAATTGGTGACTATCTAACTGAAATTAATATCACCTCACCAACTTGTCTCCAGGAGATCAATCGCTTAGAGGGATTGGAAGGCATGGATAAGATTGAATTTAAGCTGTTTGCAACTCTGGCTTAGAATTTTTTGAGATAAGAGTGAAATCAGCAATGTCTTCAAAGACCTTGCTTGCATAGGCAACCAATGCTTGACGATTAGCTTTCACTTTCTCATCCTCGGCATTAACCAGTACATTATCAAAGAAAGCATTAATAGGTTTAACAAGTTTAATTACTTCTTCTGGTTTGAGTATAGGTTCATAAGCTAAGTTTTGCTTGTCTCCAATGTCAATTGCTGTAACACTTTCAAACAAATCTTTCTCATAGTCTGTTTCAAAAAGCTCGGCTTTAATCTTAGACTTAGCAGCTAATTTATCAGGATAGTTTTTAGAGATATTAATGATACGTGTAACTGCTTCGGCAAGAGTTTTGAATTCTGCTTTCTCTTGCAAACCATACATCAAATGCACCATCATATGACGCTTATTAAGTTCAGAAAGAGGATGTGCTTTAGCGAGTACTGCTTTATTTATCTCACTATGTCTATGACAAGCCTCGAAGACAAAAGCTATTCTCTGTACCAGGAACTCTTTAACTTCATCAGCAGTGCCTTCCCATTTGAGTTCTGGGACTTTAACTTCCACGCGATCTTCACCACGTCCTTTAAGCTTAGTAACAATTTCACCTTGACCAAATTCTGCTTCTTGTAGTTTCACCACAAAATCAACTAAAGCATCTATGTTTAATATCAAATGACTATGCAGTGCTACTTGTAATAAACCATTAGCTTGTCTTCTTAAAGCAAATGGATCAGCAGAGCCTGAAGGGATTTTACCAAGAGCAAAAGCACAAACTATAGTATCTAGTTTATCTGCCATAGAAAGGATCTTTGCACCGATTGACTCAGGTTCTGCATCATCTGCAAATCTAGGTTTGTAATGATCTGAAATGGCGTCAGCAACTTGCTTATCAAGCCCTTGCTTCAGCGCGTAAATTCCACCAATCTCACCTTGCAATTCAGTAAATTCAAAAACCAATGAAGTACTTAAATCAGCTTTAGCAAGCAGAGCCGCTTGAAGAATATTTTTCTCATTTGCTGCATCAAGACTCTCATTAGGAATTTTCTTCGCTGGGTTACCTGCGTAATTAGGTTTTAGTTCTTCGATAAGATACTTAGAGATTTTCTCTAAACGTTTAGCTTTCTGTAGCATAGTGCCTTTAAGGAAATTCAATTTCTCAAGTTTAGCTACTCTGTCTTGCAGAGAGGTTTTCATGTCCTCTTTTACAAAGAACTCTGCGTCTTTAAATCTTGGAACTATAACTTTCTCATTACCAGATTTGATATTTTTGCGAGCTTGTTCCAGAGGATTATTGGAAACTGCAATAAAATATGGCAGCAATTTAAAATCTTTTTCGATTGGCAAGTATCTTTGATGTTTAATCATCACAGTCTTAAGAACACAATCAGGTATCTTTAAAAATTCAGTATTAAAATCACAAAGAACTGGCGTAGGATTTTCAGTAATCATCACTACTTCTTCAATAAGTGACTCGTCTACAACCAGCTCACCACCTAGGCTTTGAGCAAGTTTTTGCGCTTCATCAAGGATTTTTTTCTTACGATCTTCAGAGTTAATAAATACACCTCTTTCAGCAAGCTTAGAAATATACTCTTCCTTAGAATTGAATTCAAACTTTTCAGGATTCAAGAAACGATGACCAAAACTCTCTTTAGAAGCTTTAGTAGCTTCCACTTCAAAGTTTAAAAGAATTTTTTCGCCTGATGCTTTTGCAATGAAAGCAAGAATCCATTGGATAGGACGAGCAAACTTCATATCACCATCGCGCGAACGCATAAAACGCGTTCCCTGAGTGCTCGCTATAATATTAGGAAACTCAGTTTCAAATAAACCAATTGCGGATCTGCCTTTAACGGTTTGTTTAGCATTTAAATAACCATCTTTTATAAATAGATCTTTTTCTTCTAAATTGTTCTTCTTGGCAAAGCCCAGAGCTGCTTGAGTAAAAGCACCATTTGCCATAGCAATTTTCTCAGGTGGACCTTTAATCTCAAGGGTTTTGTCTTTAACTTCTAGATCAATATCTTTAATCTCAATAAAAATGCGACGTGGCGAATATAAAGCATTAAATTCAGCGAAACTTATCTCTGCATCAGTTAGAATTTTTTCTAAGGCAGTTTGGATTTGCTGGGAGATAGATCTAATTTGGCTTGCAGGAAGTTCTTCTGCGCCAATTTCAAAAAGTAAAGTTCCGATGTTAGAAACAGTCATTAAAAGGATTATATTAGAGTTGATACATATCTATCAAGCTATAAGTTCTAGAAGAGCTGCTTGCTGCCGCTTTCATCCATCTTGCTCGCAGTATGCAGTAGAAGCAATCGATAAATATGGCATTCTCAAAGGCTCATTCAAGACAATGAAGAGATTGTTAAAGTGCCATCCCCTTGGACCGTATGGATTTGATCCACCGTAAAAGTTAGATCCATGAATACCAAAAAGGATGTTTGCCGTCATTCTGAGGCTACGAAGTTGGAGCCTGTCCTGAGCGAAGCGTGAGGATAAGAATCCAGTCAACTAAATAACCACGATGGGATTGCTTCGCTTCGCTCGCAATGACAGCCACAGCCGCTTTGCGGCTTCGAGATGACGCCACGCTCTCTAATTAACACAAAGTTTAAAAAGAAGACTTACAATAAAGCTTAATGAAAATCGCTGTAATCCAATTAAATAGCACTAATGACAAGAAAAGAAATCTTGCCCAGATTAGAGAATTTTTCGTAGCAGCTAAAAAAGAAAATTGCAATCTAGTTGCATTACCTGAAGTATTTAACTGCAGATGTACTCTAGAAGAAATTCCTAAATATATTGAAAGCATCGATGAAAGCCCTTCCATACAAGCATTACAAGCCATGGCGCAAGAATTTAATTTCTGGATTCTTGCAGGTTCACTCTTACTACGTGAAGACCCTTCGCAACTTCCATTCAATACTAGTTTTGTTATAAATCCTGAAGGCAAACTAGAAACTAAATATTCTAAGATCCATTTATTTAAAGTCCAACTTGATAATAAAAAAATTGATGAAACCGAAAGAAGCCAAGCTGGCTCGAAGCCAGTAATTGCAAAGCTTCCAGAAGGACTAAAACTCGGTATGAGTATTTGCTATGATCTAAGATTTCCAGAACTCTATAGAATCTATGCTCAAGAAAAAGTTGAGATGCTTTATGTGCCCTCAGCATTTACAAAGAAAACTGGTGAAGCTCACTGGGAGGTACTTCTTAGAGCACGAGCAATAGAGAATCAAGCTTTTGTGATTGCTCCTAATCAATGTGGTGAAGCTAATGGTATCGAGAACTATGGACACAGTATGATCATTGATCCTTGGGGAAATATTTTGGCAAGAGCATCCGAGGATAAAGAAGAAGTCATTTATGCTGAGATAGATTTGAATCTATTAAAAAATATTCGCCTCAATATTCCAGCTTTAGAACACAGGAAAATATTTAACTAGATACTGTGCTTAATTTCTTACCTTCTATCTGTGATAATTGGTAAACTCTTTCAAAAACTTTTACAGCAAGCTTAGTAAATTGGTGATGAACTAACTTCACTCCTAACTTAGTAAGCGCCTCCATATCATTATATTGACGCTGAAAGCTTTTCATCATCAGTCTTTCAAAGTTAACATCTGGCTCAAGCTTTTCAACAGATTGTCTTTTTTCTATACTTGTAAGATCCGGTTCTTCTCTTTCATATATAGCTTGGCTTCTATTACTACTGTGAGCAAATTCAATAAGAGTTTTATTCGGATTAAGAACTACACCATCTTCAACTCGTTTATAAACTTTGCCTTCTATCAATTTATCAAGAGCTTCTTCTGCTGCTTGTTTAATAACAGGGATATAGCTATCAGAATTTGTATCAGAATTTTTGGAATCTAAATTAGCCTCCTCATCGACAATTTGGTACCAAGTAAAAATAGCTTCTTCAAATTTACCCAGCTCTTCATAAACTTTTGCAAGCCCACTCATAAATGGAGCCTTAAATCTAGTTAGCTCCAAACCCTTTAAGTAAGAGAGTTCCGCCTTTAAATATTCGCCTTGAGAGCGATAAGTAAAACCTAAATTCAAATATGCAGATGGATCTAAAAGATCAATCGATAAAATTTTGCTGATGGATTTTTCTGCTTCTTTCCAATTAGCTTGCGCAGATTGATCAGTAAATTGTTTGTAGTAATCCCATTTTTTTATGAATAACTTATAACGTTTGTATTCATCACAATCATCTTCTTTAATAAGAATCTTCATTGCTTCAACAGCAAGATCCCAACTAAAACCATCCTTACTAAGTTTTTTTTGTTCGCTTTTGCCGTAAGGTACTAAGTCAGGCAAATGATATAGTTCCGCCTCAAACGGATCTAATTC
>CAYQSL010000018.1:0-16059 GCA_964420165.1 uncultured Gammaproteobacteria bacterium
CAGTGTAGTAAACAAGTTGATTTTACTATTGAAGGAGAGAATATTGAAATTGATAAAAATATTCTAGACTTAATTCGAGATCCATTGATTCATATTTTGCGTAATGCTATTGATCATGGTATTGAGGATGCTGAAACCAGAGCCAGTCTAGGAAAGAGTCCTATTGCTCAAGTAAAACTTAAAGCGATTTTTCACAAGAATCGTATCTTTTTACACATTAGTGATGATGGTAGAGGGATTTCAATTGAAGGTATTAAACAAAAAGCTATAGAAAAGAAATTGCTCAGTGAATCCAAGCTGGAACAAATGTCCAATAAAGAAATTATGGAATTGATTTTTCTTCCAGGCTTTAGCACTAGCGATCAAGTCACGAAAATTTCCGGACGTGGAATTGGCATGGATGTAGTAAAAACTAATATAAATAAATTAAACAGTACTATTGAAATTATTAGTGAAGAAAATGAAGGTACTGAGTTTGTTATAAAACTCCCATTAACATTGGCAGTGGAGTCTGCATTAATAGTTACAATTAATGATGTTGACTATTTAATTCCAGCCACTTCTATTAAAGAAGTTGGCAAAATTGCTAAAGATCAACTGACATCTGAAAAGCACATTGAAGTGCGCGGTAAAACTTTAGCCTTAATTTCTAGTTCACTTTTACTGTATGGGGTACCAAGCAAATCTACATCTAGATATATAGACTTTCTTGTTATTGATTTGTTGGGGACTACTTATGCCTTTGCGGTAGATGGAATAAAGACTTTACAAAATATAGTGTTTAAATCTTTGCCTGAAATTAATGATCGTTTGGATTATTTTGCCGGAGCAACTATTATGCCAGATGGCTCAGTAGGATTGATTCTCAATATGGAAAAAATCTATAGAGAGCCTAAAATGGTGAAGTCATACCAGCTTATGGTCAGAGAAAATAAGCGTCAACGAAAAATTGTTGATAAAGAAGATCCAGAAATAGTACTTAGTTTTAAATTAGGAGATCAAGTTTTTGCAATTGATTACGATCTAGTGAAAGAAATTGCTATAGACAAGAAGGTAACTAATATCCCGGGATCAGAACTTAGTGGAGTTTTTAATTTAAGGAATACTTTGATTGCGGTTAAAAAGATTTCTCAAAATGATAATACTTTGATTGTTTTGGATTTGCCCGAAGAAGGTTTATCGTCGATAGCCGTCGATGAAATGGGTAAGATTATGAGTTTCAATCAAGCCTCTAAGGATGATATTAAGTTGTTTCCTATTGCGTATTTGTGATCTTTACTAAATGCCGCCAGATCTCGACCATCGCTAAGGTATCTAGTTTGCAATATTCCAGTAGATTGCTCCGAATAGTATCAATCTCTGCTTGATTTTCAAGGGCTCTTAAGCTTACAAAAGCCCTTGAAGCAAAGGCACCGTCAGAGATTGCAAGATCACTGTGTCTTAATTCAGGTACTAGAGCTGGTAAAACTTTTTTGATAGAATGGCTGCCCTGCATTTCTGGATGATAGTAGTCACGTCTTTGGAAAATTAGCATGAGATCAAATAGTCTCTGGCAGGTTTCTTTAATGTTAGGTTCGAATTCTGGAAAGTAATCGGCAAGCTTGTTTAAGACGCCAGCTTCAAAGCTGCGATTGTAAACTACTATGGTTCCTGATTTAGGTAGGTCTGCAAGAAGTTGGGTTATGAAAGTTTTGCGTGGATCAGCTTTTGGATTAGCAAGAAATTCTTTATGCTCTAACTTAGCATCTGGGTTTACCAAAATATGTAAGGAATATTGGAAAGGTGTTTGCTCATAGGGTCTGGCGCCTGCATATTGAGGTATAGCATCTTGGTAAGTTTCAAAATCTAAAAATGCAAGTGGGAATTCTAGCTTGGAAAGTTCTTTGCTAATGGCTTCTTTGTTGATGCTGCTTTGGCTCTGTACATAGCTTTCAATTTGTTGCAAGTGGCTGGCATTGATTTGCGCGCGCGTAGATTTATTTAGAGGTATATCTTCGAGTTTGATATAGCCTTGTTTGTAAAGTGACCAGTCTTTGCCACGTGCATTACTTAAATTAAAGACAGAGATTTCTGGTATATGCCCCCAGCAATAATTTTTAAAATCGCACTCATAAGGCTTATCACAATAGGGTCCTATATCGATTTGAGGTTCATTAGGGATTAAAGTTTTATTCATTTCCTTTATTAGATGAGGCACGTGCTTAACTTTAGTAAACATGAGCTTGGTGACGTCTTCAATTGTAAAAAGCTTTGAGAGATTGAGTTTAATGCCATCATAAATATACTCATTATTGATATGTACAATGCATGCTTTTGTAACTTTGTAACCAAGGTTTTGAATTATATAAACCTGGAAAGCCAAATCGTCTAAGTAAACTTCTTTGGCACCGGTCGAACTTTTTACTTCATAGATTTCAAGACCATCAGGACTCTGGATTAGAATATCAATTATGGCAAGATTGCCATTGTAATCAAAAGTGACTTCGTATTTGCCATTAGGAAATAATTGTTGAGCAAGCTTGCCAACTTCTATACCTTGAGTAAATATTGCTTGACGATCTGCTGAAACTTGAGATGCCAATTCCGGCTTATTCTTAACTAGCCATAAGGCTTTATGGCATTGAAGACCTTTTAGGTATTGGGATTTAGAAAGGGGCATATGATTCACAAACTACAGCCAAATGCTTGCCCTTCTTCTCCTGGCATGCGTCCGGTTTTTAAGTAATTTGAAATCAAAGTTTTACCATGGTTATCACCTTCATGCCCTCTTGAGCTGGTAATACCTCCGTGATAAATCAGAGCACCACCGCGTTTGAAAAGAAGAATTTCACCTGAAGTATTAGCCATGAAGATCTTTGCTTCTTTGTTTTCATCATCTACAAAAATGGTTGCACCAGGTAAGCTTTCTGCTTTAGTCCATAAATCACTTTTTAACCAAGCATCATCTTTGCCTGCAGGTTTGCTAAAGATTACTATGGTGTGCAGTTTCTGGTGGAAGCTTGTTAGAAGTCTGTCGAGTTCAGCTATTGAAGCTCTACTGCAAGGACAATGTGGATGCACAAATATTAATAAGGTATCTAATTTTGGATCTTGTTTTAATTGGGAATTAGCTGGCCAAGATTTGATTGTAGTTGAATTTGAATTTACTTTAAATTCATAATCTAAAAGTACTGAAAAGCCATAGGTAATTATGCCAAGCCATAAAATTACTATTAATGAAAGTATCCAGTTTCTTTTGTTCATCAATTATTGGGTTGCCAAATCCTTCTTAAACTCTTCAAAGATTACAGTAATGTTTTTCTCTGCGGCATTTTGTTTGAACTCTGTAAGTACTTCCTCAATGTCTTTATCTATAAATAGAGTTTTACTTGCATCAATTTCAATGACAGTATTTGCGGGGATACTATCTAGAAATTTTGTGAATCTATATTTATGTAGGAAATGTACACTCTCTGCCAGAATCATATATTTAGTAACACCTTTGTCTTCAACTTTGAATGCTGGTGCTTGATAAGTTTTGGCAACTATAAATAGCATAGATACTATTAAGCCAATAGCAACTCCAATTAAAAGATCTGTAGTCAGAATGGCAATGACAGTTACTATTGAAGGAATAAATTGATCGAAACCATTTTTATATTCTTTGATAAAAACTTTAGGACTTGCAAGTTTGTAACCAGTGTAAATTAAAATTGCAGCTAAGCCTGTAAGTGGTATGTAATTCAAATATTGATTGAAGAAAAGTAGTCCAGCAAGAATCAAGGTACCATGAGTTATCGTTGATAACTGGGTTTTAGCGCCTGCAGATGCATTTACTGAGCCTCTGATCAATACCGATGTTATTGGCAAGCCTCCCAGTAAACCAGAAAATATATTCCCAACACCTTGAGTTATCAGCTCTTTGTTTATTGGACTTTTCCGTTTGAGAGAATCTAATCTATCAACGGCTTCAAGTGAAAGAAGAGTTTCAATAGATGCTACCAGTGCAATGCGTAAACCTATTATATAAATTGCAGATTGAGTAATCATGTCCCAGGCAGGTCTTTTTGTGTTTTCCAGGAAAGCGCTCCAGCCATTAATATTTGGGATGCTAACGAAATGGTCAGGAGTTAAATCACTTGCTCCATAATTTTGATAAATCAAAGTCCCTATAGTGCTTATCACTACTACGATTACCGAGCCTGGTATGAATTTTAGTTTCTGAGCTATGTATAGATCCCAAATAAACAAAAGCATTAAAGAAGAGATTCCGATCATTGTAATAATAGGGTGAATTTTTTTGAAGGAATGAACCATCGTGGCAAAAGTATTGTTTTCTTCTATACCAACTGAACTTGCAGAATCGCTAATATCTTCATGAGTAAGATGAAATTCTTCAACCCCCATGACCTCTACGTCATAACCCAGAAGATGGGGTAACTGTTTGAAAATTAAAATCAAGCCGATAGCTGCAAGAGTCCCATTGATAACGCAAAGGGGGAAGTATTTGGAAATAACACCTGTTCTCAGATAGCCTAAAATGATTTGAAATATACCGGCAATAATTACAGCTAAAGCAAAAGCTTCATAAGAACCAAGTTCTTGAATCCCTGAAAGGGTTATTGCAGTCAAACCTGCAGTAGGTCCACTAACGCTAAGAGGAGATCTGCTAATCGAGCCAACGAGAACGCCGCCCACTATCCCTGCAATTAATCCAGAAAGTAATGGTGCACCTGAAGCATGAGCAATACCAAGACATAAAGGAACTGCTACAAAGAAAACTACAATACCGGCAGGTATGTCGTATTTAAAATTTTGTATGAATGAAGTTCGCATCTTCATTCATTATAACTTCTAACCAGCTCCTAGTTGGTTACCACTTGTATGAGCTTCTGGATGCCACCATTCGTCGCCAGCTTGAGTAAATCTTTCATTGATGGCATCAATATCTTTCTTATCAACTGAACCATTGCGATCAATATCAAGTTCTCTATTCTTTAAAATATCTTTTATGTTTGAGTCCTGTGCAGCATTGCCTGTTGATTCACCTTTGAATCCTTTTTGAATAAGATCAAAGTCAGTCTGAGTGACAGTACCATCATTGTTTGCATCAACAGTTTTCCAATTAATTGCATTATCCTTCTGCTCTAAGGCACGTACCGATTCTCTGTTGTTAGTAGCATTTCTAAGTGCAGTAATATCGCTGCTGTCTAACCGTCCATTAGTATTGGTGTCTAGAGTCTTATTCTTAATAAGATTACTAATATTAGTTTTTATTTTTGTGTTGCTTGCTTCTGAATATGGGCTTGCCATTTTTTTGAAATTTGCTCCAACTTTTCCTTTGGAGTAAGTTTCAATCATATCTATATCTTTCTTTGTTACTAGACCATCTTCATCTACATCTGCAGTATTGTTTTGTAGTATTGAGAAAACTTTATCTTGCTGATTTTGATTCCTAATAAAAGTTGTTAATCTATTAAGATCTGCACTATGTTTTTTATCCTTATTATTAATGTTTGAATCAAAACCTGGATTATTACGCAGTGCTAAAAGCTTTGTTTTTATTTGCTCAGGATCAGCTCCTGGAGCTATTTTTACTAAATCTGCACCAAGTTTTCCTTCTTTAAAATAGGCATTCATTAATTTGATATCGGTTTCATTAGTTTGACCATTACCATCTATATCTGCAGCACCACTTGCAACTAAATCAGCAAGTTCATTATTAACTCTTCCTTCTTGAGAAGCAGCGATAAGAGGTTTCATTGAGCGAAGTTCGGTATCGTTCACATGTCCATCTTGATTACTATCTAATTTCTTGGTATCAATTAAATTTTGTATTTTAGTACCCATAGCTAATCCAGTGCTTCCTGCTGGAGCTTTTGGATTAGCATATTGTTTTAAATCATCACCGCGTTTACCATCGGCGTAAGCATCTATTAGATTGCCATCATAGTTTGTTGTACGACCATCTCCATCTATATCTAAAAAACCACCTTCGATAAGATCTCTGTTATAAAGATCTATATCTTTCCTTGCCTGCTCGACATTTTGTTTAGCAGCACTAACTTGGGCTTTAGTAGCTTGTGGTGTCGCTTTATTTTCTCTAGCTGCTTGGCGTGCCTCACGCTTTGCAACTCTCATCTCATGATTGTTCTGGATATTTGGCATTAAATTCCTCTTTGAATTAGTTTTGCTTAAAATAATGTATTCAGGTTGTCCCTATGTTAAAAGTGAGAAAAGATCAACTGAGTGATTTAGGTGTAGTTACTGTGTGTCATTGCGAGGAGTACGAAGTACGACAAAGCAATCCATCAACTCAGCACATAAAACACTGGTGTGAATTTGCAAAAGCTAATAAGTGAAATTTCTAGTCACTAAGTAAATCGGGAAGATTAATTAGTCGATTACGTTCTCTTCTGGGTTCTGTATCTGTAGCAAGTTTCTGTTCTAGAACATAATCTCTAATGATATTTATTAAGCGATCTTTACCTGGCCAGGTTTCGAATACTAATTTTTTATCTATTCGCGGTACTGTTTCTTTTGGATTGAAAAAACGTATCATTGGTAGCGTAGTCTCTTTAAGATCTCTTACTTTGTAAAGTTTTATAATTTCCGCGCGTTCATCATTGGTAAGAGGATCTAAATCAATGCTTACTATATTTAATTTCCCATCGTAATTCTTAGCAAGTTCTTTAAGTGATTCGACAGCTCTAATACAAGCTGGGCACTGTGTGGGCGATCCGATTTCAACAAGAGTTGGCAATATAGAACTTTTGAGAAATTCATTTAAGCTAGCAAGACTTTCTTTTCTATAAAAATTTGCGCTTGTAACTGAAATGCCTGTAACAGGGATTTCCACAGCTGCTCTTAGACCAGGGATCCGGGCAGGTTGATCTAAAAGTGGGAACTTCCCTATCCCGATACCCGTGTGTTGAGCGCCTCTAAGAGCCATAACTGAGTTTTCCTTTTAATTTGTTCAGAATGTCTTTTAACATAATATCAACTCTCGTTTGTGAATGTCAATGAATCTTTTTGCTGTTACTATATTTAAGATTATGAAAAAAGATATTAAGACCAGAGAAGATGTAATAAAGCTGTGTAACGCCAATGATGTGAAGTTCTTGAGATTACAGTTTTGTGATATTCATGGTCATGTAAAAAATATGTCAGTGCCTATAGGTCAGTTAGACAAAGCACTTGATAACAAAGTTATGTTAGATGGTTCATCTATTCGTGGTTTCAGAACTATTGAAACTTCAGATATGTACTTTAGGCCAGATATCAGCACCTTTAGAGTTCTTCCATGGAGACCGCGGGAAGGTGCTGTTGCAAGATTTATTTGCGATATCTATAATCCAGATGGCACTCCGTTTGATGGTTGTCCAAGAAACAACTTGAAGCGTATGCTCACAAAAGCTCATGATATGGGCTACACCTTCAACCTTGGACCCGAGTGTGAGTTCTTCTTGTTTGAATTAAATGAAGAAGGTTTCCCGACTACTAAGCTTTCAGATCATGGTGGTTACTATGATGTAGAGCCTAGCGATCGTGGTTCAGATGTTCGTAGAGACATCATTCTAACTCTAGAACAATTAGGCTTTGAGATCGAAGCCAGTCACCACGAAGTTGCACCTGCACAACATGAGATCGATTTCAAATATGCAGAAGCTTTAACCGCTGCTGATAATGTAATCACTCTTAAGTGGGCTGCTAAAACTTTGGCAAATGAATATGGTTTGTATGCAACCTTTATGCCTAAGCCACTTTTTGGTGTTAATGGTAGTGGTATGCACGCGAATATGTCTTTGAGCGACACTAAAGGACATAATACTTTCTTTGATGATTCTAAAGCTGATGGGATCTCAGATACTATGAAGCATTTCATCGCGGGAATTTTAAAGCATGTACCAGCATTCACTGCGATAACTAACCCACTTGTAAATAGTTACAAGAGACTAGTTCCAGGATATGAAGCACCTGTATATATTGCTTGGTCTAAGCTTAATCGTAGTGCACTTATTAGAGTGCCTGCCTCTCGCGGACCTAGTACTCGTGTTGAGCTCCGTTCACCAGATCCAAGTTGCAACCCATATTTAGCTTTTGCGGTAATGCTTGAAGCTGGACTCGATGGTGTAAAAAACAAACTTGAGCCACCTGCTGAAGTAAACGAGAATATCTATCAAATTGAAATGAAGACTCGTGAAGAGCGTGATATTCACTCACTTCCAGGTGATTTGAATGAAGCACTTCAAAATATGGAGAAATCAGATCTTGTAAGAGAAGCTCTTGGTGATCATATTTATACTCACTATATCCAAACTAAATACAGAGAGTATCAAGAGTACAGAGCCCATGTTTCTAACTGGGAGCTTGAACGCTATCTCGATCATTTCTAAATTTCTGCGTCATTGCGAGCGTTGCGAAGCAATTCATCTACCAAGTTTTCCGTGGTGTGGATTGCCACGCCCTCTTTGAGGGCTCGCAATGACAGCATCTGGGAGCTTTCTGAGGCAGTTTTTATTGATGTATTATTATATCGATGAACTATAAGTTTGTAGACAATAGAGTTTCTCGAGATATAAATTACTCTCCTGTAGTGCACGCGTGTAAAGAGTACGATTTTGGATTAATAGAGCCCAAGGACGATCCTGGAATAATTGGAAAACCATTGGGATATAGCACTGAGCAAATAGCCCAATTCAATACTGGGGCTGCGGATAAAACAGGTTTTCAAGAAGGACGTCATTTGCCTAAGGGATTTTTTAGACTAGAAGGACAAGATGAGATTAATCCGGAAAAAGAAAATTTAGTAATAAGTTTTACTGAAGATGAGAAGGATAAACTCCTACTTACCTTAAAAGGATTGGATAAATACTTTAGAAGTGGTCTTAACACGGTAGAAGAAATTAAAAAGAAATTTAATGTATTTATTGCTTGGTCTACTAGTCTACTTGATGCTATAAAAACCCTTGGATTAATCAAAGATAAAATTGGTGATTGGACAAAAACTCAGACTTTATTTTTAAATGATTGTCAGATCAATATAGGAACAGGACCATATCTTGATACTAAAAGAAATGGTGAAGGTGGATGGATCCAGGACTATGCTTTTGATAATTTGGAATTACCATATGAAAGGTCAAGAACTATTTATCAGACAGGTGATAGACAGGGTAGGCATATTCAAGGCAATACAGATAACTGGTTGCAAGCTGATGAATCGGAGGCTACAGAAATAATTACTGCTTTAAGTGAAGAGTTTAAAAAACAAAAAGCTGGTGACCGGCTCCTGGTTGATAAATTACATCATGCTTTGAGTTTTGGTGATAAGTCTAATTATAATGGAGTGCGCATTCCAATTGAGGCTTTTGTAAAATCTTTAAGCTAGGAACTCAGTACCTTCGATATCCTTATTCGCCCCTGAAATATAACCAGCTATGGTTTCAATTCCGCCAGAGCAGAGTATAGTAACTGGAATATGATTCTGCGTGCAAAGTAATGCTGCTTGAATTTTACTGCGCATGCCGCCAGTGCCAATTCCTGAATTGCTTTCACCTGCAAGGCTAAGAACGCTATCGTCAATTTTTTTAACTTGCTTGATTAATTTTGCATCGTTAAATTTGTGCGGGTCTTTATCGTATAAGCCGCTGACATCACTAAGTATGATTAGCTTCTCAGCATCAATTAACGTAGCAATGCGAGCTGCAAGAGTATCATTATCGCCGTAAATTAATTCTTTGCTAGTGACTGTATCGTTGGCATTAATAATAGGAATGATATCGATCTCAAACATTTTTTCAAGTGTATGTTTGATGGTGTCGTGTCCATCTTTTTCATCTAAGCTAGTATGAGTTACTAGAACCTGCCCAGCATAAGCATCGTAGTGCTTGAAAATATTTTGGTAAGCATTCATTAGCTCTACTTGTCCAATCGCTGTAATAGCTTGTTTGTAGCTAGTAAGATCTTTAGTCTCCATGCCTTTTTGTTCGAAGAATTTTTCTATATGTTCTTTAGTAAGTTTTGCTTTGCCTAAACCCATAGCGCCTGAACTAACGATTGCTACTTTGTAGCCCATTTCACGAAGCTCAGCAGTTGCTGCTGCAAGTTTATTGATGACTTTAAAATTAATACCTTTGTCAGAACCTTTGGTGATTGAGGTAGTCCCGATCTTTAATATTATAATTCGATAGTTTTTATAAGGCACCATTGAAATCCATCCTAAAGTCCCATCTGCTGCGTTACGCTCGCCCTTCGGTCGCTCATTTACCACAGTAAACTCCGCTTCCTCAGTTCTCGCAAGCCTTGCATCTGGGAGCTTTATAACGGATTTCAGTATATCATTTACCAGACTAATCAGTTTCTAGTTTACATTTACTTTAGCTTCTTAAAATTATCACTATGAGTGACTTTGAATGTTTGGATTCGACTAATATTCGTCTATTTTTCGTCTAATATTAGACGAATCTTTTGCTAAATATGTACTCTAATAAAGCCTTCATTGGAATATCCCGAGCCAATGTCTGTGAGCGACACCGGAATATCTATTGAAGATCCTCTGCCATAGAGTTTTACAAACTTGGCACGTTTTTGTAATTTGACTTTTATGAAATCTGCATTTGCTAGAGCTGAAAATGATTTTAGATTGTTCGGTCCTAAGTTAATCAAGCTATAGAATTCTGGATCAGTTGATAGAGCAAGATTTAATACCTCACCTTCACTAATTGCTGTTTTGTTAACTATAAATTTAGCTGAAGTTAATTTACCTTGTTTGAGTAACTGTATCTCGGCAAGCGGAGAATCTCCATCTGCATTAGTAAAACTAAAACTTGCTTCGATCTCATCTAGTGGATCAACAGGTTTAGTTATGTCTTTAATCGCAATGGTTCTCACTACGGCATTTTTAGCTAGTTTGTTGTCAGTAACTATTAGCTTAGTAGTAAATGATTCTGCAGCATCAAATATATGCGAAGTAGTTTTTCCTGTGGCATCAATCACTCCATCATTATTGAAGTCCCATTGATAGAGATTAATAATGCCATCTGTATCTGTACTCGAGCTGGCATCAAATTCTACTGCTTCACCAATTACAGGTGATGTAGGGCTAAAGCTGAAAGCCGCACTAGGACTTTGGTTAATAGGGCTAGGAGTAGTCGGGGGAGCGGGAATCACTGGTGGTGCTACTGGCGGCGTTGGGTTTGAAGGTGGAGGTGTCGGATTAGATGGTGGTGGGCTAGGCTCGGGATCTGTTGGAGTTTCTGGATCATCAGAAGGTATCTCTTCTTCAGGATCTGAATCAGGCATTGGATTTTCAGCAGAACTTTGATTTAAGTCCCAAGCGTAAATTAAAGTGCCAATTTTCATAAAAGGGTCATAGTTATTTAGTTTGCTTTGGCTCTCGAAGCCATATTCATAATCTTTGGCAATGATCACATCTTTAAAACCATCTTCTTCTAAGTCAGTAATTACGGGAATGCCTGAAGAGCTTTCCCCTTTAGAACCTGTGGGTTTTAGATTACCTGTAGAGCCCAAAACTAAAGCACTAGAATCATTACGAGGATTGAGATCTATTGGATTGCGATCTTTGCCAATAGCAAAGATACCGGCACTGTCTCTTAAACTAGAATCACTGTAGAAAGAGCGTCCCAGTCCGGCAAATGAGAAAAGTAAATCATCTTTACTGTCGTTATTAATGTCATCTACTAATATGGTTTCAATTCGGGTTTCAAAGTTTGTTCTACGTAAGTCTGAACCTAATACCGTTAAAGGCCAGTTGCTTAAGTTGTTGCCGCTTTTGTTAACAGCAAAAAATCTTCCAATATTGAATCCATAATTATTAGTAAATAGAATATCTTTTTCGCCATTGGCATCAATATCACTAAAGGAGAAAGTGCTTTCTGCTGCATCTTCTATTAGTTTTACTAGAACTCCACTATGGTTGAAAATAGCTCCACGTTGATAATAAGACATGCTGCCAGCACTTCTTGTAACTATAGAACCTGCTTTACAAACAATTTCATCGAAGCCATCATTATCAAGATCACTGACTTCAATATTTTCCATAGTAATAATGTCACTTGCGATATTAACTGGCCAGCCTAATACAGTGCTGCCATCAAGGTTAATTGCTGAGAGCTTTGTATAAGCAAAGTCACCAAGATGGAAAACAAGTTCAAGGTCTAGATCGTTGTCTAAGTTAGCTAAATTGAAGTAGCTAATATCTGCTAGTGCGTCTATTGTTATGTTTTTTTCAATAGCTCCAGTGCTGGCATCAATTACTAGAAGCTTTTTTTGGTTGCGATCATTGCTAGAAACTAAAGTAACAATTTCTGTATTGTGATCATTATCAATATCAGCCATTCTCATTTTAGTGAGATAGTAGCCTTCAAAGCTAATTGGGAAATTAGCTCTCTCGTTGCCGGCACCATTTAAAGAATGAATTAATACTGCAGTGCCAGCCAGAGTATCGTAGAAAATTTCTGATTTATTGTCATTATCAACATCCATGCCAATTAAGCTTCTTGGATACATAATGGTTTTGCTCCAAAGCACTTGGCTATTAGCTTTCCAGGCTTTTAAAGTAGAGCGATAACCATTGTAAAGATCATAATTAGGAGCAATGGCTATTAATTCTTTTTCTTGGTCCTCATTAATATTGGCAGCAATAGGTGCAATAGGCTGATTAATAACAATAGCGTCCAGCCTATTTTCTACATGAATTGGAAATCCTTGTTTGAGTTTTGAATCTATATAAAAACTTATTGGCTCTGATTCGGTGCTGCGATTTTGATCGTATTCAATAACTAATTTAATACTATAAACTTCGTCGGGATTAAGTTGTGTGGTATCAAGCTTTGCAATCTCTTCATCAATAAACTCTTGACCGATTTTAGATGGATCTAACGTTACTGCTTCATCATGCCAAGTTGGATCTGTACCAATTCTATAAAGGACTTTGAAATTACTAATTTGGCTTGAGTTGAAGCTTGATCTTATTGGTAAAAGATCATGTGGATTTCTAATATCACCTGATAAAGGAGAAGTAAGTTTGAAATTCTCAACTTGAGTTGATTCTGTAACAGTACTGCTTAGTCCCGCTATATCAGTAACTTTGAGCCTGAAAGAAATACTAGAGTTCTGGGCTTGAGTTGTATCAAAGTTAGCAGTTGCTGTTGCTCCTTGTGAGCTGCTAGTAGGAATTTGTTGCCAATTAACTAAGTCTTGCGACCACTCTAATCTAATATCACTAATATTATTTCCATTAGGAGATTTTTCTGCAATAAAACTAAGTGGATAAATACCATTAATAGGATTTGCTAAATTGATGATCTTTGCAAGAGGGTAGCTAGCAGTGATACTCAAAGCTCCATTAGCATTGACTATGCCGCTGCCTATTTTCGTTTGAGTGTTTTGATTAAATGCTTGACTGGTATTAACTAAGCTACTTTGAACTTCATCAGGGTTAAATTCTGGGTGTTTTGATTTAACTAAAGCCGCTACTCCTGCTACGTGCGGTGTAGCCATTGAGGTTCCAGCTAATCTTGCATAAAAATATGTACTGGTGTTAGGATCATTTACTTTATAAGTAGGTCTAGTCGTTAAAATTTCTGATTGAAGACTAATTGTTGAGAGGATATTAGCTGCGCTGCTATTGCTGCTGTCTCCGCCGCCAGGAGCAGCTATATCAACGACACTGCCATAGTTTGAAAAACCTGATCTAGCTTTATTGTAGCCAACTGAACCAACCGTAATTACTGAATCATAATTAGCAGGGATGGTGCTTGCAGCATCTGTGCTATCGTTGCCTGCAGCAACTACACTTACTATGCCGGCTTCCTTAGCTTGATCAAAAGCATCTTCAAGTAATTCGCTAGAGCCCGTTGCGCCATAAGAGTTATTAGTGACCATGGATTCTATATTTGGATTGGTTAAATATAAATCAATTACATATTGCAATGATTGCGCAATGGTACTGATAGATGCTGATCCAGCAGCATTGAAAACTTTTAGAGGGAGAATCTTTGCTTGAGGCGCAATACCAGCCATGCCGATTTGATTATTAGCTACTGCAGCTATAGTTCCTGCTACATGAGTACCATGTCCTGAATCATCGATGGGTGCATAGTCACCATTAACGAAATCTCTGCCAAACATTCCAGCAACAATTTCATTGCTATCGATAAATTTATTGTGATTAAGGTCGACATCATCAAGATTGATTTTTGCATCATGATTAATGTCAGAGACTAATGTAGGATCAAGCCAAATATTATTCCAAAGATCAGGATGATTATAATCGACACCTGTATCAATGATGGCTACAAGAACTCCTGCACCTTGAGTCTCATCCCAAACTGCTTGAGCTTCAACTTGATCTAAACCCCAAGCTTCTGAATAAGGTAAGCCCCAAGCACTGCCATTACTGTTCGAGAAATAATCATTGCTTGTATCTAATTTTATTTTGAAATCAGGCTCAGCATACTGAATTGCAGGATCATTATTTAAATCATTTAAAATTCTTTTTTGTTCAAGACAATTTTGAGAATCGAGTTTCACCAAGAAGATATTCTCTAATTGGTATTTGGTGCGTAGAGATCTGAGTTTGTTGAAACGAGAATTTGCTCTTTGTTGAAATTTTGAAACTTGTGGCGAATTTTGGATCTTTGTCTCGGGAAAAAGTTTTTTGATTTTTTTGGATTGACGTCTATGTTTTTTTCTTAGGAAATTCTCAACTTCTTTTTCAGTTAAACCAGATGAGCTTAGACCTGTTGTAAAAAGAGTTTTAGCCTTTATTTGAGATACTGCTGTGGCTTTGAACTTGATAATAATCTCATCACTGTTATTTCCTGAACAAGCGAAGCTGGGATTATTTTCAGGTTCTGTTGGTTTGTACTTGGTGGTTAAGCCGGTATGGGGATCATACTCTTTAATAAGTTCTCCCGCCTGGGATTTGGTTTGTATAAGATTTTCAGCAAAGACTATTTGATTGCTACTAATTAGTAGGCAAAATAAGAAGGAGATTGAGAGAAATTTTTTATTTATTTTAAGAGCCACCCATATCCCAGAGATCAATCGCTACAAGCACCTTAGGCAATTTGCCCTATGGGTTTAGAAACTAAATCGGCTATTTGGATTAATTTGTATTTCTATAGGACTGGGTCCCCAGCCCTTTCAGGGCTGAGGATGACGAAATGACTCCATTGCTTAACTGAGTGGAGCGTGGGAATATTTTAGTTATGGCTGAAAAAGTAACGATTGTAAATGGAAAACCTAATGTACCTAATAACCCAATAATTTTATTTATTGAAGGTGATGGTACTGGCCCTGATATTTGGAAAGCATCCCAAACAGTTTTTGATGCTGCAGTAGAAAAAGCCTATGATGGCAAACGCAAGATTGAATGGAAAGAAATTCTTGCTGGTGAAAAAGCTTTTAATCAAACTGGTGAATGGTTGCCTCAAGCAACGATTGATTCTATTAAAGAATACTCTTTAGGAATTAAAGGTCCTCTTACTACTCCAGTTGGCGGTGGTATTAGATCTCTGAACGTTGCTCTAAGACAGATTTTTGACTTGTATGCATGTGTGCGTCCAGTTAAGTGGTATGAAGGTGTGCCAAGTCCAATGAAGCGCCCTGAGCTTCTTGATATCGTTTTATTCCGTGAGAACACAGAAGATGTTTATTCTGGTTTTGATTATCAAGCAGGATCTGCTGAAGCTAAATCTATTATTGATGCAGTTAACAAAATCAATCCTAAGAAACAACTAGGCAATGCTGATACAACAGGCATCGGCATCAAACCTATTTCTAAAGAAGGTTCTAAGAGATTAATTAGAGCTGCTATTGAATACGCTCTTAAGAACGGTCGTAAGAAAGTTCACATAGTACACAAAGGTAACATCATGAAGTTTACTGAAGGTGCTTTCCGTGACTGGGGTTACGAGCTGGTTAAAGAAGAGTTTTCAGATGTTGCAATCACAGAACAAGAAATTTGGGATGGAGCAAGTGCTGGAGATAAAGTTGTTGTTGGTGATAGAATCGATGACAGTACTTTCAAACAGATGCATCTAAGACATGATGAAT
>CAYQSL010000019.1:0-15868 GCA_964420165.1 uncultured Gammaproteobacteria bacterium
AAATTTCTTCTATTGTTGCTAGGCTTCCATCTTCAAGAACTATTTCAGAATCTTTTTGTAGGCATTTTCCCATCGCCGGTCTAGCAGCTAGAATAATCAAATCACTTTTCTGTAAACCAGAAGTGAGAGTGTTCATGTCGTGAAACCCAGTATTAATGCCTGATAGCTGACCTTTATTAGCTTCACGCTCTTCGATCATTTGCCAACTTCTGTGGATGAGATCACTAATATGAATAAGTTGGTCCTTAGATTTTGATTGAGCTAAATTAAAAACTATTTGTTCTGCTTTATCTACTAAGGTGTCTAAATCTTCATCTGATTGATATCCCAAGCCAACAATGTCGTTACCAGCAATGATCATATTGCGTAATAAATTTTTTGATTTGACTATTTTTGCGTAATAAGGAGCATTAGCAGCTACAGGTGCGTGGTCGCTTAGAGCGGAGAGATAGCTAAGACCTCCAACTTCATTTAATAAGTCTTGATCTTTTAGATATTGAGAGAGAGTAAGAATGTCGATATTCTCATTGCGCTCTGATAATGCGAGAAACCCTTGATAAATTTTTTGATGGGCAGTTTTATAAAAGAAGTTTGGACTTTCAATATGTTCTACTACCTTATGTAATGCTTCCGAGTCTACTAATATAGAACCAATTAAAGCTTGTTCGGCTTCATTACTATGTGGTAGTAAGGTTTCATCATACTTTCTTGGATTACTCTTGTTTTTGAAGTCGTTAGCAGAGGGGTTCATATATGCTCAGACTTACTCTCTTATCAAGTAACCAGAGGCATGAGTCTAAAATAAATTTAATGAAGGGAACTTATCTGTATATCTTACCTTAATTTTCTCGTGGTTTAATAGGATTTAGTGTATTTGGGGTTGTGGTGAGAGTATAAATAGTCTGAAAAGCTATAAACAAAATTTAATAAGTCGTTTTTGTAATAACTATCTGTTTTTAACAATCTTTATTGTTTGTTTCCTATCAACTATGAATTTAGCAGCATCTGCTACAGCAGGTTGGTTTAATGGTGATTGGCATTACCGTGTGAGAGTTAGTGTTAATAAGGCTTATGTCAATGGTACTTTAGCTAACTTTCCAGTCTATGTAAATTTAGCAGGCTTGAATGGCACTAGCTTTTTTACCCATGTTAATAGTGATGGCTCTGATATCGTAGTTACCAAAGATGATGGTACTACTCGAGTGGCTCGTGAAATAGCCTCTATTAATCGCACAAGTCAAACAGGTGAACTTTATTTCCAAGCGAATGGCGCTTCATTATCTAACTCAACTAACGGTGATTTCTATATCTATTACAACAACAGTACTGCTACAGAACCTACTGCTAATGGTACTTATGCAAAGGAAAGAGTTTGGGATAGTAATTATATAGGTGTCTGGCACTTTGCTGGTGATCCTGTCATTGGTACTTATGATAGTACCTCTAATAACTACGACTGTACTGCCTATGGTGGTTTAAATGGAAATAATCTAATTGCAGGTAAAGTAAATTTCGCTTTGCTATTCAATGGTGCTCAACAGCAATATGTTAGTTGTGGCATTACTACTGCATTACAAAGTAAAACAAAAGTAAGTTTATCAGCTTGGTTTAAACGTAGAAATGCCTCTAGCAATGTTTCTTTAGGTGCTAGTAATATTTCTAGTAACACATCTGGTCTTGGAATTCATTCATCTGCAGGTAATATAAATTCAACAATTGGAGGTTCCAATAATTTTGGAGCTTACGCTTCTAATGATACAAATTGGCATCAAGTACATTGGCTTTTTAATGGTGCATCAATCTCTGGTAACAGTGGACGTTTGCAAACTTACTTTGATGGTTCGAATGTAACGCTTTCATATACCGGTACTGTTGCTGCAACGACTTACTCTTCCTTCAATAGTCCGTTTGCGATTGGATATATTTACAATAATCCAACTAGTTATTTTACGAATGGTTATTGGGATGAAATACGCTTGTCTAATGCTCTTCGTAGTAATGATTGGGCTAAGACTGAATATAATAATTTAAATTCACCAAGTACTTTTTATACTCTTGCAACTATTGAACAAGTAACAGATGTTAAAGTACCAATCCTGCTTGGCACTAGTACTCCTACTGATAATTCGAGTGGTGTAAGATACAACACTCATTTAACTTTGATTTTCAACGAGTATGTTGATACTCAAAGTGGCAATATCTATATCAAAAAATCTTCTGATAATTCTACAGTACAAATTATTGCTATTAACTCGAGTGCGGTGACTGGCAATGGTACAACGACTCTTATGGTCAATCTCAATGATTTGATGAGTAACAATGGTTACTATGTGCAAATTGATAATACTGCAATTTATGATCTTGCTGGCAATGCATATGCAGGTATCAACGATACAACGACTTGGAATTTTACTACTGAAACTATAGGTACTTGGTATAACGGTGATTGGCATTACCGTATGAAAGTTAATACCATTCATGATTATGTCAACGGTGATTTAACCAATTTCCCGGTTTATATAAATCTGGCTACTTTAAATGGCACTACTTTCTTTAGTAATGTTCTTACTAATGGTGCCGATATCAGAGTTACTAAAATTGATGGTACTACTCAAGTAGCACGTGAAGTGGTTTTTCTTAATACTACAAGTAGAACGGGTGAACTCTATTTTGTAGCTAATGGTACTTTATCAGGTACTTATAATGGCTCTTACTATATTTATTACAATAACCCAATCATGACAGAACCTACTGCTAATGGCGCTTACGCTAAAGAGAAAGTGTGGTCAACAGGTTATGTTGGTGTTTGGCATTTTTCAAGTGACCCATATGTAAAAACTTATGACAGTACTTCTAATAACTATGACTGTACTGCTTATGGTGGGTTGAATGGTAGTGCACTCGTCTCGGGTAGAGTTGGTAATGCCTTGCTCTTTAATGGTACACAACAACAATACGTGGACTGCGGTTTCTATACTCCTTTACAAAATAAAACTAAATTGAGTATGTCAGCTTGGTTTAAGCGCAGAAATACTTCTAGTGTGGTTTCATTAGGAGCCTTTCATGCTTCTACTGGCATGTCAGGAGTCGGAATTTATTCTGCTGCAGGTAATATAAATTCGACAATTGGCGGTTCTAGTAATCTTGGAGCTTATGCTTCCAATGATACTAATTGGCATCAAGTTCATTGGCTCTACAATGGTTCACCTTTAGGGAGTTCTAATCGTTTGAAAACTTACTTCGATGGTTCGCATGTATCTCTCTCATATACTGGAACTGTTGCTGCAACTTCTTACCCGACACTCAATAGTAATTTTATGATCGGATATCTCTATAACAACCCAACTAGTAATTTTACTAATGGTTATTGGGATGAAGTGCGTGTCTCAAATGTACTACGTAGTTATAATTGGGCTAAAGCTGAATACAACAACTTAAATTCTCCAACTACATTCTCAACACTTTCACTTGAGCAAACTACTGACACTAAAGCTCCAGCTCTATATAGTGCTAGTCCGGCAGACAATTCCACTGGTGTTAGATACAACACAAATCTAACTATGACCTTCCTTGAATTCGTGGATACTCAGAGTGGCAACATCTATATCAAAAAATCTTCTGATAATTCTACTGTGCAAACTATCGCGGCTAATTCAAGTGCAGTGACTGGCAATGGTACTCATGTACTTACTGTTAATCTAAATGATTTGATGAGTAACAATGGTTACTATGTACAAATAGATAATACAGCTATAAAAGACCTTGCTGGTAATGCATATGCAGGTATAAGCGATACGACGACTTGGAATTTTTCTACTGAAACTATAGGTACTTGGTATAACGGTGATTGGCATTACCGTGTGAAAGTTAATACCGTTCATAATTACATCAATGGCGATTTAACCAACTTTCCTGTCTATGTAAATCTGGCTTTATTAAACGGTACAAGCTTCTTTAGCAATGTTAATAGCGATGGTTCTGATATCCGAGTTACTAAAATCGATGGCACAACTCAAGTCGCACGTGAAATAGTTTCTATTAATACTACTAGTAAAACTGGTGAATTATATTTCCAAGCTAATGGTACTTTGTCGTCGATATATAATGGTTCTTACTACATTTACTACAATAACCCACTTGCAACAGAACCTACTGCTAATGGTACTTATGCTAAAGAAAAAGTTTGGGATAGTAATTACATTGGTGTCTGGCACTTTGCAGGTGATCCAGCAGTATCAACCTATGATAGTACTTCTAATAATTATGACTGTACTGCTTATGGTGGTTTAAATGGTAATAACCTGGTCGCTGGTAAAATTGGTTCCGCTTTAATTTTTAACGGTACTCAATCACAATATGTTTACTGTGGTATTGGTGTTGCATTGCAAAGTAAAACTAAACTTGGTCTATCGGGTTGGTTTAAACGTAGAAATGCCTCTAGCAATGTTTCTTTAGGTGCTAGCGGCAGTATGGGCAACTATGGAGTTGGTATTTATTCACCGGGCTCTGCAAATATTAATTCAGCTGCATATGCTCCTCAGGCTTATGGAGCGTATGCTTCCAATGATACGAATTGGCACCAAGTTCATTGGCTTTACAACGGCTCACTAATGGGGAATTCTAATCGCTTAAGAACCTATTTTGATGGATCGAATGTTAGCTTAACTTATACAGGCACTGCACCAACAGCAACTATCAGTACTTTTACTAACGCTTTTAGTATTGGTACACTCTATGTTAATCCAAGCATTTATTACACAAATGGTTATTGGGATGAAGTGCGTTTGTCGAGTATCGCTCGCAGTAATAATTGGATTAAAACTGAATACAATAACTTAAATTCACCAGCTACTTTTATGGGACTTGCAGTTGAAACTGTTAATGATACGAAGATACCAGTGCCATTAACTTTGAGCCCCGCAGACAACTCAACTAGTGTTAGATACAACACAAATCTAACTATGACCTTCCTTGAATTCGTGGATACTCAAAGTGGCAATATTTATATTAAAAAATCTTCTGATAATTCAACAGTACAAACAATCGCGGCTAATTCCGTCTCCGTGACTGGCAATGGTACTAATGTACTTACAGTGGATATCAGTGATTTAGCTGGTAATAATGGTTTTTATGTTCAGATAGATAGTAATGCCATTAAAGATTTATTTGGTAATTATTATGCAGGTATCAATGATACGACTACTTGGAATTTTACAACTCATGGTCTGAATAATTGGTTTAATGGTGATTGGCATTACCGTATAAAAGTTACTACTAATACTAATTATGTAAATGGTGATCTTAGTAACTATCCTTTCTATGTAGACCTTTCATCATTTAATGGTACAAACTTCTTTAGTGCTCTCAATGCTGATGGTTCTGATATAAGAGTTACCAAAATTGATGGAACTACACAAGTAGCTCGCGAAGTTTCTTTCGTTAATCGTGCAAGTGAAACAGGTGAACTTTACTTTGTAGCTAATGGTACTTTGTCAAAAACTTATGGCGATAGTTTTTATGTCTATTATGGTAACCCACTTGCAACAGAACCTACTGCTAATGGCAGTTATGCTAAAGAAAGAGTTTGGGATTCAAATTATATAGGGGTTTGGCATTTGTCCGAAGGAGGCTATTTCGATAGTACTTCTAATAACTATGACTGTAGTGCTGGTGGTGGAATCAATGGTAATAATTTAGTTACTGGTAGAATTGGTACTGCTTTACTTTTCAATGGAGCTCAGTCTCAATATATTGGTTGCGGTGTCTATACTGCAATTAACAGCAAAACTAAACTCAGCATGTCAACTTGGTTCAAGCGAAGAGCTGCAAGTGCAACTATGAGTTCAACTGCGAAGGGTGGCGGCTCAAATGAATTTGGTCTTAGCAGCACTTCAACTAATATAAATATTCTTCTGAATACTAATACAACTCCTCCTACTTTTGCCTCTAATGATACCAATTGGCATAGTTTGCAATGGTTATTTAATGGCTCGCAAATAAGTAATAACACTCGTTTAAAAGCTTACTATGACGGTTCTTTACAAACTCTAACTTTCCCTGCTGCGGTAGTTACCTCAACAGGTACCTATCAATCTGCCTGGGCTTTCTCTATTGGTTCTGCTGGTGGGCTAGGTAGTTATACAAATGGTTATTGGGATGAGATGCGCTTATCGAGCGCTACTCGCAGTCCTAATTGGGTTAAAACAGAATATAATAACCTGAACTCACCAAGTACTTTTTATGGTTTTACCGCTGCAGAGCAATATAGTGCTGACGTAATTGCTCCAGCTATAGTGAGTTTTAATCCAGCGGATAATGCAACTAATGCAAGAACTGCTACTAATTTAGTTCTGAATTTTAATGACTTTGTTGATACACAAACAGGTACCAATCTCTATATTAAAAAATCTTCAGACGATTCTACTGTGCAAACCGTTTCTTTAACTTCTTTGGCAGTTACTGGTAATGGAACATCAACACTTACTGTAGATATCAATGATCTAATGAGTAATAATGGCTATTACGTTCAAATAGATAATAATGCTATTAAAGACCTGAGTGGCAATGTTTATGCAGGTATCAACGATACCACTACCTGGAATTTTACAACTCGCACTACAGGTAATTGGTTTAATGGTAGTTGGCTTTATAGAACGCAAATTATTACTAATAATGCCAAGGTTAACGGCACTTCATTAACTAATTTTCCTATATACGTAGATCTTGCTCATCTATCTTCTACTAACATGTTTAATTTAACTAAGGCAGATGGCTCTGATATCAGAATTACTAAAGATGATGGTATTACTCAAGTAGCTCGTGAAATAGCTTACTTTAATGCAACTACTAATGCTGGTGAAATGTATTTTGTAGCAAATGGTACTCTCTCAGGAACTGAAGATGAAACTTTTTATATCTACTATGGTAATGCTGGAGCTACAGAACCTACTGCTAATGGTAGTTATGCAAAAGAAAGAGTTTGGGATAGTGGTTATCTAGGTGTTTGGCACATGACCACTGATCCATCGGTGAGTACGTATGATAGTACTTCGAATAACTATGATTGCTCGCAAACAGGAAGTATGACAAGTGCAGATTTAGTTACAGGTAAAGTTAACTATGCTCTAAATTTTGATGGTACTAATGACTATGTCAGTTGCGGCATTACGAGTGCATTGCAAAATAAAGCAGTTGTAAGTATGTCTGGATGGCTTAAACGTAGAGCTCTTGCTGCGTCAATGGCTGCGGGAGCGTCTCCTAGTTCTGGCTCTGCAGGAGTAGGAATTATTGCATATTCTACTCTGACTTACTTTGCACCTTATGGACAATATAATTCAGCATCAGTTCCTAAGAATGACCTAGCTTGGCATTACGTTAGCTGGGCTTTTGATGGTTCAAAAACTGGTGATGCAGCTCGTTTGAAAACTTATATGGATGGCTTACACCAAGCCCCAACTTACAGTACTATTCCAGCTACTACTTATGCAAGTGCTTTTACTTATCCTTTCCGCATTGGTTATATATATGATGGCAATCTTGGTGGCAATATGTTCAGTAATGGTTATTGGGATGAAGTGCGTTTATCAAATGTAGTTCGTTCTAGTGATTGGACTAAAACTGAATACAATAACTTGAATTCACCAAGTACTTTTTATAGTATTGGTGCAATTAATAAAGGTGGTAATCCTGGAGTAACTTCATTCTCTCCTGTTGATAATGGTATCTATGCTGCTATAGATACAAACTTAGTAATTAATTTTGATGAAGCTGTCACTCTACAAAGTGGCAACATCTACATTAAAAAAACTTCTGATGATTCTACTGTAGAAACTATTACTATCGGCGGTCCTAGAGTTTCTTTATCTAGTTTCAATCAAGTTGTAACTATTGATCCTGTAGCAAACTTTGCTAATAATAATGGCTACTATGTACAAATCGATGCGAATGCTTTCAAAGATTCTACTGATAATGGTTATGCAGGTATAGCTAATACCAGCACTTGGAACTTTACTACCGTTCCAGTAATTTCTTCTGATTGGTTGCAAGGTGGAATATGGGATAAGCGACTTAAGATTGAAGTTAATAAATCGATGATTAATGGTTCTGTTGCAAACTATCCAGTATTTGTTAATCTTGCAAATTTACCGTCTACGTTCTTTGATGATGTAGCAAATAATGGTGTTGATATTCGTATAACCAAATCAGATGGTGTAACTCAAGTAGCGCGTGAAGTTGTTTGGTTGAATAAAACTCAAAACGCTGGTGAATTACATTTCATTGCTAATGGGACAATGACAAATTCCGCTAATGGAGTTTTCTATCTCTATTATAAAAATTCTTATGCAACTGAGCCAACAGCAAGTTCTGCTTATGGTAAGTACAATACTTGGAACCAAGCTGGCTATGCTGGTGTTTGGCACTTGAATGAAAGCCCTGCAAGTGCTGCAACTCTTTATAATAGTGCATCAAGTTCATATAACTGTACAAGCTATGGCAGTATGTTAGCTTCTAATAGAATTGCAGGTCCTGTGGGTACTGGTAACGGTACTAGTTTCGATGGTACTAATGACTATTTAGATTGTGGTGACGTTACTGAATTGAACTCTGTTACTAAATTCACTCTTAGTGGTTGGGCGAAAAGAACAGCTGCTGATATTTATATAGCTACTGGAAGTAAATATCTCAATGCAAGTAATAACCTTGTATCAGCTTTTTATAGCAGTGCGGTCTTTAGTGCAATTAATACTCTTAGTTCAAGTAATTATTCTTCAGGTGGTGGGATAAATGATACTGCATGGCATCATCTGGTAATGAGTTTCAATGGTAATCTCAGTGGTAATTCCAATAGATTAGTTACTTATAATAATGGAAATAATTTGGGTCTGGGTTATACCGGTACTGTACCTGCAACTACTGCAGCACTTGCAGATACCAGCTTCTACATTGGCAGAGATCCTCTTTATGTTGGTTATGGTAATGGTCGTCTAGATGAAATTAGAGTTTCAAGGGTGATGCGTAATGGATCTTGGGTTAGAACTGAATATAGGAACCAAAGTTCACCAAGTACTTTCTACACAGTGAGCTCAGTTAATTTGTATACTAATCTAGTACTTTTAAGTCTCTCACCATTTGATGGTTCTACAAGCGCTGGTGCTGATGAGAATTTAGTCATGACCTTTGATCGTAAAATCGATTTGCAAACTGGAAATATTTACATCAAGAAGTCTTCTGATAATTCTATTGTAGAAACTATTAGTGTGAGCGGCGGATTAGTTACTGGTAATGGTACTAGCCAAATTACTATAAATCCTGCAGGTGATCTTGC
Organism: uncultured Gammaproteobacteria bacterium; assembly: GCA_964420165.1. Lineage (GTDB taxonomy): Bacteria > Cyanobacteriota > Vampirovibrionia > LMEP-6097 > LMEP-6097 > CAYQSL01. The sequence continues at coordinate 9,326 of CAYQSL010000019.1, forward strand.
TCGTGGTAATGGTTATTATGTACAAATTGACGCAACTGCTTTAGATGATACTGGTGGTAATAGTTATGCTGGCATCAATGATACGACTACTTGGAATTTCACTACCTCATATTGGTATAACGGCTCTTGGACCAAGAGAATAAAAGTTACTGTTAATAGTCCTTATGTAAATGGTTCTGTTTCTAACTTCCCTGTATATGTGAGAATGTCAGATTTACCAGCGGCTTTTTATGATGAAGTAGCAAATAACGGTGCAGACTTAAGAGTCACTAAGGGTAATGGTTCTACTGAAGTAGCGCGTGAAGTTGTTTGGTTGAATAAAACACAAAACGCTGGTGAATTATATTTCGTGGCTAATGGAGCAATGACTAATGCCGCTAATACTGACTTCTATATCTATTACAAAAATCCATATGTTACTGAGCCTTCTGCTTCAGCAACTTATGGCAAATACAATACTTGGGCTGCTTCTGGCTATGCTGCTGTTTGGCACTTAAATGAAAGTCCAACAGGAACTCTTTATAACAGTGCGTCTGCTTCTTATAACTGTACTAGCTCCGGTAGTATGGTCATTGGCAATAGAATCGCAGGACAGCTTGCCGGTAATGGTACTAGCTTTGATGGCTCTAATGATTATTTAAATTGTGGTGATGTGACCCAGTTGAACTCTACTACTAAGTACACAATCACAGGCTGGATGAAGAGAACTGCTTCCAGTGGCTTTATGTCAATGTTTAATAAATATTCAAATAGTAGTAATGTAATTAGTACTGACTTCTATAGCACTACTTTCTATGGCATAACTTCAAGCTCAGGTGGATCTACTCTGACTGCTACTAATAATGATACTAGCTGGCATCATATCGCGATGATCTTCAATGGTAATCTCAGTGGTAATGCTAATAGAATGAATGCCTATAACAATGGAGCTTTAATGTCTCTGAGCTTCAGTGGTACGATTCCAGCCTCTACGGCAAACCTCTCTTCTGTACCAGTCTATATTGGTCGTGATGACTATGCCGGTCCTTATGGCAATGGTCGTGCTGATGAAGTTAGAGTCGTTAATTTAGCGCGCAACGGATCTTGGGTTAAGACTGAGTACTATAACCAAAATTCCCCAAATACTTTTTACACAGTGTCGGCAATTGAATCTATCCCTGATACTGTAGCGCCAACTGTACTAACTTTCTTGCCTGCAGATAACTATGTTGGAGCCGCAGCTACAGCAAACTTGGTAATTACTTTTGATGAACCTGTGGATACTCAAGCTGGAAATATTTATATCAAAAAATCTTCTGATGATTCCCTTATTGAAACCATAGTGGCTAATAGCGGTTTAGTGACCGGTAACGGTACTACACAAATCACAGTAAATCCAAATACTACATTTGCTGATAATACTGGTTACTATGTGCAAATTGATTCAGGAGTAATTACTGATACTGCCGGAAATTCTTATGTAGGTATCGCAAATACAAGTACTTGGAATTTCGCTACTTCTGCTTGGTATAACAGTAATTGGACTAGAAGAATTCCAGTTACTATTAATGCTGCTTATGTAAATGGCTCAGTGACAAACTTCCCTGTTTATGTGAATCTAAATGGTATGCCTGCAAGCTTCACTAGCGATATTCTTGCTAATGGTGCTGATTTGCGTGTGACTAAATCTGACGGTACTACTGAAGTTGCTCGTGAAATAGTTTTCGTAAATAGAACTACTAATGCTGGTGAATTATATTTTGTAGCTAATGGTACTATGACCAACGCAGCTAGTTCGTTATTCTATATCTACTACAAAAATTCTGGTGCTACTGAACCTGCTGCTACTGCTACTTACGGCAAATACAATACTTGGGCAAGTTCTGGTTATGCAGGTGTTTGGCATTTAAATGAAAGTCCTGCAAGTGCTGCAACTCTTTATAATAGTGCTTCTGCTTCTTATAATTGTACAAGTGCAGGAGCTATGCTCGCTTCTAATAGAGTCAGTGGCGCAGCTGCCCTAAGTGGCAATGGAACTAGCTTTGATGGCTCTAATGATTACCTAACTTGCGGTGACATTACTCAATTAAATTCAACAACTAAATTTACAGTTACTGGTTGGGGTAAGAGAACTTCTTCCAGTGCTTTGGTATCCTTGTTTAATAAATACTCTAGTTCTAGTAATTTAATTACTACTGATCTTTACGCTGCTAATTTTTATGGCATAGTCGGTAATGCTGGTGCGGCTATTGGAACTGCTGCTAATAACGATACTAACTGGCATCATATTGCCATGATTTTTAATGGTAATCTCAGCGGTAATGCTAACAGATTTAATGCTTACAATAATGGCACTGCAATGTCTCTAAGTTTTAGTGGAACCGTCCCAGCTTCTGTGCCGAATTTATCAGGTACAAGTGTTTATATTGGTCGTGATGATTATACCGGTCCTTATATGAATGGTCGTCTTGATGAAATTAGAGTAGTTGCTTTAGCTCGTACAGGATCTTGGATTAAAACTGAGTATAATAATCAATTTTCTCCAACAACTTTCTATACTCTTGGTGCCGCTGAATCTACAGTTGATACTCAAGCACCTTCAATGGTGAGCTTGTCTCCAGCTGATAATTCTATTGGGGTCTCTACAACTGCAAACTTAGTTATTACTTTTGATGAGGCAGTTGATACTCAAGTAGGAAATATTTATATCAAGAAAACTTCAGATGATTCTATTTTTGAAACTATAGTAGCTAATAGTGGCTTGGTGACAGGTAATGGTACTATCCAACTTACTATAAATCCTGCAGGCACTTTTGCTTCTGATACTACTTATTATGTACAAATCCAAAATACTGCGATAAAAGATATTGCTGGAAATTCTTATGCAGGTATCTCTAGTACTACTGCTTGGAATTTTAGTACCCCTTCTTGGTATAGCAGCAGTTGGAATAGAAGAATCCCAATTACCATCAATGCTACATATATAAATGGCTCAGTTACTAATTTCCCTGTCTTTGTAAATTTAAATGGCATGCCAGCAAGTTTCACTAGTGATGTTCTTGCTAATGGTGCTGATTTACGTGTAACTAAATCTGATGGAAGTACTGAAGTAGCTCGTGAAATTGTGTTCTTGAATAGAACTACAAATGCTGGGGAATTACATTTCGTAGCTAATGGCACTATGACGAATTCAGCTAATACCACTTTCTATATTTATTACAAAAATTCTTCTGCTACAGAACCTTCTGCTTCTGCAAGTTATGGCAAATATAATGTATGGGCACCTAATGGTTATGTAGGTGTATGGCACTTGAATGAAAGTCCGGCAAGCGCTGCAACTCTTTATAACAGTGCATCTGCTTCATATAACTGTACAAGTTCTGGAGCAATGGTAGCTTCTAATAGAGTTTCTGCAGCCGGTGGTTTAGCTGGTAATGGTACTAGTTTCGATGGCTCTAATGACTATCTAGATTGCGGTGATGTTAATGAATTGGATTCGGTTTCTAAATTTACTATTACTGGTTGGGGTAAGAGAACTTCTGCTGGTAACCATGTAATTCTCGGTGCTAAGTTTACTAATGCAAGTGCAAGAATTGAATCTTGGTATTACACTGATGGTAATTATTACAATATAGTCGGTACTGGTACTTATGGTTATGCTACAAAAAATGATACTAACTGGCATCATACAGCGATGATCTATAACGGTAATTTAAGTACCAATGCTACAAGAGCTGTAAGTTATATTGATGGTGCTCCACTCACTCATACTTATAGTGGTACTATCCCAGCAACTTCATCCAATCATTCTGGTAATTTTATGATGAGTAGATCTGCTGCTGGTAACTATACTAATGGTCGCTTAGATGAAATCAGAGTCTCGAGCGTAGCTCGTACACCTAACTGGGTTAAAACAGAATACAATAATCAGAACTCACCAAATACTTTCTATACGATAGGTTCAGCTGATATTTATGTTGATACTAGCCCACCAACGATATCAATATTATCTCCTGCGGATAATGCTACTGGTGTTGCCCTTGATGCTAATTTAGTTATAACTTTCAGTAAAGCAATTGATATTCAAACTGGAAATATTTATATCAAAAAACTTTCAGACAATAGCACTGCACAAACAATTGCTATGAGTTCAGGTTTATTGAGTGGTAATGGTACAACTCAAATCACTATCAATCCATCAACAGATTTGGATCATACTACTAGCTATTACATTAATATCGATGCAACTGCTTTTGATGATACTGCGGGTAACAGTTATGCAGGAATGACTGGTAATGGTACTTGGAACTTCACTACTATAGGTGATCTGACTGCTCCAACTATATCTAGCTTCTCTCCAGCTGATAATACTACTGGTGTACCTGTTGCAAGTAATTTAGTAATGAACTTCAGTGAAGCTGTAAATGTGCAAACTGGTAATTTCGTTATTTATAATAGTGGTGGTTCTATATTTGAAACTATAGATATCGCTGGTGGATTGGTTTCTGGTACAGGAACCTCAGCTATTACCATTAATCCAACTAGTAATCTTGCAGATTATTCTACCTACTATGTTTTGGTCAATTCAGGTGTGATTCAAGATCTTGCTGGTAACTCTTATGCTGGTATCTCATTGAATTCAACTTGGAATTTTACAACAGATGATTTAAATGCACCAACTGTAATGAACTATTCGCCACCGCATACTTCAATCTTGCAACAAAGGTATGCAGGTTTAAGAATAGTATTCAATGAAGCTGTACAAAAGGGTATTGGGACTATAGTTATCAAGCAGGTTTCAAACGATAGTACTGTGGCTTCGGTAAATGTAGCTAGCTCAACTGTAATTGTTAACGGTAATCAACTCTACGTGCAAATGCCAGAGAAACTTCCAGAAGGCACGGAGTTCTATATTCAATTAAGTCCAGGTATTGTGAAAGATCTTTCTAATAATGATTATGCAGGTGTTAGTAACACTAGTACCTGGAGATTCTCGACTAGTGCGTCGGAGAATTCGTTGTTCCTGTAATATCGATTGTCAAATCTGAATAAGTATAATAGTCTTCAAAATTTAGATATATTACATCGACTATTGAGATTAATATTTAAAAGTTACTTGAATCTATGATTGAAAAAAATTTGCATGAGCAATTTCACCAAAGGTTTTTTTCTCAAAATATAATTGCCCTAATAGACTTTCAACTTTATCTATTAAAGTGTCACTGCGATCCATTTCAGGAAGGTTATTTTTTTTATTTGTTTTAGGTATAACTGACTTAATATCCGAATATTTCATACTATCAGTTTGTCTTTTCTTTACTGTCTTTTTTCCCTGTTGGTTCATTTTTCCCTGGTTCCCATTTTATTAAGCTACAGTAAGGTTTACCATTCTGAAGTAAAGATTTCATTAACGGTATCATGCTATTTAGGATTGATAAAGCTTCAGAAGGATCTGTCCTTACAGGTAACCCCAAAGAATTAAGTTCATCCTTATCTATTACTGTACCATGATCAGGATATCCTCTAACTAGTCTTTCAACTAGTTGTTCGCCCTCTGCAACACCTAATTTAAATGATTTATTTGTTTTCATTATTCGTTTACCGTAATGCATACTAATTTTTAAAGCACGAGAATGCTTTCCTATTAAATTTAAATCAATTTGATCATAAAGCTTTGCTGAGGTATTACCACAATAATTAATTGCTAAATCTAGGATTTTTGTAATTTTAAGCTGAGGTGCCCTTTCCAGCATTCCAATTACAAAGGCATCAAAAACTTTAAAGTTATGCTGTCTAATTTCTTCTAATGCTGCAAAGCCAGTAAGGACTGATTCGTAAGATCTACCTTCATCTTGATTATTTACTGTCTGTATATCAAGCGGTCCTAGTTCTCCAAAGTCTGAAAGAATTAATTCATCTGCACATAAACAAATTAAAGTACCAGCACTTTTTGCCCAGTACGGTATCAGAATATTAATTTTCTTAGCTTTTTTGCATAATATTTTGGTTATTTTGTAAGCAATATCTGGAGACCCACCCTCTGTATTTAATAAGAAATCAATTTCTTCAATAGGTTCATCTAAAGGTAATAATGATTCACTAATTAACCATTCAGTATCTCTTTCTATGGCACCAGAATAGATAAGTAAGTTATTTTTTCTACACTTAGCTAGTTTTTGATAACCGAGATCTTCGTCAGATGCTTTATTCATTTAGTAGTAGAAATTATAATACATTAGCACTTATGTATGTATTAAAAAATTGTTCTACACCTTACTTAAAGCTATTTTTCAACTTAACAGCATTCTCTGGAGAAATACCAAGTACATGATCACAGATAGGAGTTGAAAGAGTTTCTTTCTCACCCTCTTCGTAACAAGGACGCTCGTTTCTGTAGAAAATACCTGTTGCAATACGGCTACCGATATAAGTATCTTGAGCAGCTACTTTGAAGGCAGCTTCAATATTACCTACATCATGCCCTTCAGCATTTAGATCATAAGTATTGTCTCTGTAGAATTGTGCAGTGTTCACTTTGTTGAAAGTTACACATGGTGAAAAGGT
>CAYQSL010000020.1:0-15825 GCA_964420165.1 uncultured Gammaproteobacteria bacterium
TTCCTGCCATTGATTATTCATCTAGAACTTATTCAGTTCCAAAGTATGGCTCATTTAATTTAATTTACAACATACTTACATGCGATTTACATTATGGAACTCCAAATGAAGAAACAAGAGTCGATTTTCAAATTACAAGAGATTTATTAAAATACACTGGTGAAGATGCTTCCAGTCAAGAAACTTCTTTTATGCCATTTATTAATGCCTCAGAAACAATGATTCAATTTGGTCCAAGATTAATAAATAAAGGCAATGGAGTTTTTACATATACGTATGGTTCCAACTATGATGGTAAATTAGGACCAAGTCCATGGTTCCAAATATCAGGTCTTAATCAACCAAGTAGTACTAATAATGGCGCAACATTCGATCTTACACCTTTAACGATGACGCTTCCTTGGAAATTTGGCAGATATGAAACAGGCGTCAATGTAAATGTTTTTGGATCGAATCAAGGGGAGAGATATACAAACACTTACCTCGATGCCAAAACAAATATCGAAATAGGAGGAGCAAAAGCTGATCAAATATCAATTTCTACACCAACTATTCTTTTACCAAACGTTCTTTTTCAAGGACATAATATTGATGAAATAGAAGCTAATTTTACTCTTTCAGCGAATACTGAGGAAACAAGTATCTTTTCCCCACGCAAAGCAATAAGAATATTTCTTCTTCAAGGTAATAAAAAACAACCAATAGGTTCTCTTAATGATCTTGATATCAGGATTTATTCTTCAAATATAACAGATGCCTTTGGTAGAAGAAGATTCCAAGGTACTTTTAAAGCTAAAAACCTTCCTAAATTTATTGGACATGAAAATCAAAAAATACTGATAGAGTACATGGGACCATTTGGAGGTTCGCAAGTGAGAGCATCTAATACTTACTATCTAAAAGTCAAAGCTGCACCAAAAAGCTATGTAGTTTTAGATGTTGAAGAAGTTTTTCCAGTGGGTTATGAAAACGCAGAGAAAGAAAGAAATATTGTTAGCCTTAATCCTAAACAATTTAAAATGACGGCTTATCATATAGAAGATAATGGTTTAACGGAACCTGAATATCTACCAACAGACGGCAGTACTTACGATCCTTCTCAATCTTTGATTCTTAGTAACTTAAAAATAACGAAAAAAAATCTTGATAACGGAGAAGAACTGATTAATAGTGAAAAGCTGAAATTTACATTACAGAACGGTTCTGTTTATATTCCAAGAAATCCAGGAGGGACTGAGAATAAATATGCTGGTTACTGGAAAACTATTTATATATCTTCAGGATCAGATGAAGGTTTATCTCAATTTAAAGATGCAGGCCCACTTAAATTCACTGTTAATATAGCAGAACATTTAAATGGACAAGTACTAAATAATGGTTTTACTCTTTACCCTAAAACTAAAAAATCATTTACTAAAGAATACAAATTAAATCCATACCCAATAGATTTAGTCAATGAGGAAATAAGTTCTAATGTTCTTCTTTTTGAACCAAATATAAATACAATTAGCTTCGATAGCCCGAATATAGAATTTAAAACACAGAATTTTAAATTTAGTGGAGTTTATAAATACGAGAAACCAATAACAGATCGATATAGAGACCCTCAATTTAAAGTTGAAGAGAAAATACCAAATAAAAAGAATAAATTTAAGACAATAGAACCTATCCTGCAATTAGATTCCGACTTAGAATCTACGAAAGGTAAAATTGATTTAAGCCCTTATGGTAATAAAAATGAAATAAATATAGAAAGTATTGAAGACAAAAATCTCTTTTCTATACCAATTAATCTTTCACTATCTGATAGCCAAGATATTCTTCTTCGTAAACATGAAGCAACTAACTTGAAGAAAGAAAAAACTCTAGTATTGCCTATCTCGATAGTCTCTAAAGATGTTGATGATCTTGATGTAGAATTTCGAGGTAAATTAGAACTTAAAGCAGGTGGTCGCAATACGAATCAAATAGCATTTATTGACTTTCCTCAATTTGATATTCCAAGAGGAAAGGGATCAAATAATTTAAGCACTGATGAACTTCTTGCAGAATCAGTTAAAGCAAAGGTGAAAGAAAGTAATTACGGTAATAAGTCTATGGCATTGCAAGCTATTTATTCGAATATTATTGGACAAGCTTTTGATCCATTAGAAATGGAGTTGCAATTACATGATGAATTAGATTTCCCACTAGGATCACCTTTACTCATAAATGGTTCTTCACTTGGAAAAGAATATTTATCTGGCATTGAGTCAAGAAGTTATAACAGTTCAGGCAAAGCGATGTCAATCAGAAAGATTTTTAAGGAAGAGAATATTTTAAAAAATGCATCTCAAAATTTCATTAATGACTTAAATAGAGCAGAATTTGTAACAGTAAAATTAAAAAGAAATAGAAATCAGTATCTTAATAAAATTTTAGCCCTTGAGGATATAGATACTTATCATTTTGTATCTGATACAGACCCTTATAGGGCAAGGAAAGTCAAAATAGAACATGATTTTAGAAATTCTTGTATTCTCGAATTACCAGATGGTCAGCAAACTTATCATTTAATAACTCCTGATCCAGAAATTATTAAACAAACTAGAATCAAATTTAGTTCTGCAAGTTTAAGAAGTTCTAGAGTATGGATTAAATATCAAGATTTAGAGCAAGATCATACTTTTGGTGGCGTTAAATATTCTGATTCAAACTTTACTAGTTTAGATGGGCAAGTCATCCTTACTGATCCTGAAAACAACAGAATAAATGCAAGAGAAGGATATTTCTATATGAACAATATAGACCTTCCTGATTTAAATTATTATGCCGTTAATTTTATTGTTGGGAAATCAAACTCAGATCCAAGTGTAATTTCACCAACGGGAGATGCATCAAACACAGCAACAATGTGTGGAATAGAACTTATTAAGAATATTCCACCAGCACAAATACTTTTTGATAACTCTCTTCTTGCTTCACCAGCTTTAAATAGAGTACCGATTGACAAGTCTTATCCTGTAAAAATAACTACAAACCCATCAGAATCTATCGTAGGCGTACAACTATTTATAGATGATTTATCTACACCTGACGATAATCTTGTGAGTTCGTTAGGAAGACTAATATATGCCATAAAAGACGGTCCTGTACTTCAAGTAGATTTAAAAGATATAACTCCAGCAAAAGATGTGAACAAATCATATAGATTAAATGCTCGTTTAACTTACACTCCACAAGTAGGTAGAATAGAAAAAGATATTCTTGAATATAGAGACTTTATACTTGTTCCTGATACTGAACCAACGATAACCTTCGGTACAAATGGAATAAATGATCTTGGAGATTCCGGTTCAGGCAACAATGGTAATGAGCCAGATGTAATTTATGCTAAAGCTAAAGAAGATTATCAATTTACTAGAACAATTACATTTACGGGTATCAAAGAAGAAGATATTAATAAGGTAAGTTTTAAACTTATCGACAAAGCCTCTAATCAAGAGGCTAAGAATAATATAGGAGCAATTATTCATATAACTAATGACTCAATAACTCCAACTACTAATACAGATGAGTTTAACTATCAAATCTCAACGCTGCTACCTTTTACTCAAATAGAAAATATTAAGGAATATACTTTGGAAGCATATTTTGATAATCAAAGACTTAGCCAAACAGCAGAGTTCTTAATTATGGATGATCCTATACTGAAGCTTACAAGTAATAAAGATTTCTTAGAATTAGATGAAGATAGAAAAGGAAGTTTACAACTCACAGCTAATCTAGAAAATGGTTTTGATAGAGAACTATATCTAGAAATTAAAGCTTTTGATCAAGAAGGCAACTTAGTTACAGAATCAGGTAAAACATTAGTTACCGAAAAAGAACTTGGTAATTCTTACGATAGAGATCAAGAGTTTGAAATTGAACCAGAAGAAAATAGTAATAATTTCTCTGTAATCGAAGCTGTAGAACCTGTAGTTGTAAGTGCAGGTACAGCCATAACTCTAGGTGCTGGTGCGACTACTGGGGTTTTAGAAGTAGCAGCGATAAGTCTTGTCGTTACTGCCGCTGCAGTCATGATCTCTGATAAACTTTCTGAGCATTCTAAGTCCACATTTGATTCTCAAATTCAAATGAAGTCTGAATCAAAACAATACTCTGTTGGTGCAACGAACCTTGTCGATGCAGAATTATATGATAGTAATAATCAAAAATTAGAATTTTTTGCTCCAAATACTACTTATAAATTAAAAGTTCATAGCTCTAAGCCAGGTAGAATAAAGGTTGTCCAAAGAGATAATGCAGAATCAGAAAATCAAATTGAAACAATATTTGATGGTGAATTCACTTCCGCAGATAAAAAAGAAAATTTATATAGCTTCCCATTACTTACAGGAGAAGGTTTAAAATCAGCTGCTGATTATAGTAAAGAAATAACTATTAATGCTCCAGCAAAAATTTCTAATTCTACAACTATGGGACTTTCTACTTTTCGAGTTACTTTTACAGAACCAGATTATTCACGATCAATTTTCAATGATGTGACATTTATTCGAGCAGAACCTTCAGAATGTTTAATAAATGAAATTAAAAGCCGAACGGGCGAATCGAATATATTTGCGATGGTTGCATTTAAGAATTTTATACATACAGCAAGAATTAACTCACTCATAACTTATTTAACTGGAATTCAAACAAGCCATGGCAATTATCATATTGGTTCTGGAGATATTGATTCTGATGCAGTTAGAATCATGCCTCAAACTGGATATGACTCTAATAAAAAATTAGGGTATTGTAAATCTTTTGCAAACCATGTGGTCTTAATAGATACTAAGCGCCTTGGTCTTGTCAGAATTTTTGAAGCCAAAAATCACTTAAATAGTGATAACGTGGAGGATTATAATCTTTATTGGCTAGCTAAAGGCAACAATAGATTTGGCTTAAAACACATATTAGATGGACATGGGTCTAATGCTACTTTAAAAAATCCTACTGATACAAAATTCAATCCATATGAAGATATTGTCGATTTAATTGGAGATACTATAGTGGAATCTGATAAAAAAGGAATAGCTAATCCTGAATATCCAAATGATACTGCTTTCCAGAAAGCTTTTAGCAAAACATGGTTTGATAAATCAAATAGATCAACTAAATTAATTCAAGTAAGAACTTCTACAGAAGATAGTTATAGAATAGAAACAGCTTTCCCCTTATCCAACTTTGCCCAGTATAAACTTTAACAATGAGATTTGAAAATAAAAACTTTGACTATTTTAATGATCACTTTAATCAACTAGAAGAATTTGTCCAAGAAGGCAGAATATTACGCAAAGAAGACTTTGGTAGAAATATTGGAGCTGATTTAATATGGGATGATAATTTACCAGACAATAACAACATGAAAAAAAATGGAGTCTGGCACTTATATTTTTTAATAGGGATGATTGAGATACTTTATAATTTTCTTCTTAATCCAAATAGAGCCAAAGAAAAAAATTATATTGCTCGTTTATGGTATGAATATCAACCATATTTTCTTATAGTAAATAATATTGACGAAGATGGTTTTATACATTTTTTCAATAGTGGAGAAGCTTTGCCCACTTATAAAGACGGTACTAAAGTTTGTGAAATAGACCATAAAGAATATGAAGGACATAGATTTTTAGTAGATTTTATTTTGGCACAAGCTCAGCAATATAAAAACTCACCATTTCTACAAGATCGAGTACCAAATATTACAGAAACTCCTAAATCTATTCTTCAAAAATTTCTTCCCTGCTTTGAACAACATATTTATGATATTTCAACTGAAGACAGAAAGCTGATTTGGGAAACTCCTCTACTGAAAGAAACTATGTCTAACTACAACGCATTGAAAAAGTATGCACAAAAGCAAGGCTGGATATATTGAAAAAACTATTCTTAATAACCATTTTTCTAATAGCTTGTCACGTGCCAGCTCATGCAAAAGATTTTTTAGAGAATATTTCTTTTAATGATAGGGAGCACACAGGAGAGTTATTTACAAACTCACAAGATGAAGTATATTTTGGCTTTCAATCAAAGTCACTTGCTGATAAAAAGACTATCTTACATTTAAATCTAATGCTTTTATTGAAAGACTTTGACCAACTTAGTAATGGACAAAAGATTAATGTTGTTACAACTAATGCAAGTGATTTACCTGCTTCTGATAATTTGGATGAGCTAAAGGCTAGAGCAACTATTGTAATTGATAAACGTTCCAAAAAGTCCGAAAAAGAATATACAGAGTCTGGCATTAAAACTTCATATTTATACAAAGCAATAAGAACCAATTATCCAATAGAAACTAAAGTAGGAGAGCTAGAAATAATTGAAATTAATGAATCTGAATTAATAGTAAGAGTTCAAATATCTTTTGATCAAGTAGGTGAAGAAGTACTTAAGATTACTCGCATCAATAAAAATGGATCTATCATGTTACGTTCAAAAGTTTTGAAATTTGAGCAACTACAGCTTGAAACTCCAATCATAATTTTAGGAACTATGAGAATCAATATTTCTCATGAGAAATAGCAAGTTATAACTCATAAACATACAATACATTACAAGGTATGGCTATCATAAACAAGAAAAAAATAACGAAAAGAAACATTCTCTTTTAAATCCTACAAACTCACTCTCTTAAAAATCCATTCAGGCACAGCTTTTAAAATCATCATGATATAGCGCCAGAACCATGGTGTATAAATCTCTGCTTTGCCAGATTTAATTGCATTATAAATATCCCTAGCAACAGTTGCGGTAGAAGCCACTGGTAAACCTTTGGGTAAGCCCGCTACCATCGGTGTATCAACTGGACCAGGCTTGATACATAAGACATTAATACCTTGTTTAAACAATCTCTGTCTAAGTCCTTGGCATAAAGTACTCAGTCCAGCCTTTGCAATACCATAAGTATATAAAGAAGATCTACCTCTATCACCTGCAACAGATGAGATCACAGCGATAGTGCCGGATCTTTGCCTAGACATTAATTCTGGAATAATAACTAAGAAAGAAGCAAAGCTAACTAAATTAGTATTTAATTCCTCCACTGTATAAGCTTCTGATTGATTACTTTTAACTTGTTCAGTAAGTGAACCATGAGCCAAGAGCACCACATCGAAGCTGCCCAGCTCTTTATAAGCTTCAACAAGTGCTTGTCTATGCTTAGTATAGTCATTGAAATCAAAAGCTTTAGTTGAGACTATTACAGCGCCTCTTACTTTAAGATCAGTTTCAACACCATGGAGTTTAGTAGCATTACGTGCCATAAGCACAAAACGTAAGTTTTTTTCTCTAGCTACAAACTCTCTAGCAACAGCCTCTGCAATTGCTGAACTCGCACCAATGATTAAAATGTTTTTTGACATCAATAATCATTCTAGCCTTTCTTATAACTTATCTAGCATCTGAATAAATTGCACTAACTCAAAAGGATCACTAGGTCTATGCAAAGGACTACGAAGCACTTGTAACCAATTATATTTCTCAGCAAGGTGATACAAAGCAACTATTGGAACAGATACCTTAGAGTTCTCGGTGGCTTTGATTTCTTTATTAACTAGTTTAAAATTCAAACTAATCAGATTCTCTTTATCGGTAGCATCTTGAACTACTTGCCACTCAAGCCATAGGTTTACAAACTCATCAAAACCCTCTTGAACAGAAGATCTTTGATTAATTTTACGAAGACTTTGCACCCTTGCCATACCTTATTTATGCATGATAGCACTACTGTAATTAACTTAAAATTAGTTTTTTTAAATCTATTTTTTCTCTCTATAGACAATACTGTCGGTGCTGATTTCAAAAATCAATGCCAAGCCCGCCAATATATCACTGCGAATAGGAGTGTTTTCAATTTCAATCCGATTTAAATTGGATTTGGAACAATCAATTCTGTAAAGAGACAGATAAGCAACAACTTCATTTAAAGACATCTTACTGTCTAGGCGTAATTTCCTAACATACTTTCCAACGTCTCTTCTGATCTGCTTCTTAGGCACAGTTTTAGCTTGCAATATCCATCAGAAGCAATGATCCAGGATACTGGAAAATTTTGCTCAGAAATATTATCATTAAGGGCTTATCCAATATTTTTTTCTATTCATTAAAGGGGCAAATAATGTTATCAAAGAAATTCACAACTGTAGAAATTCGCATCCTAAAACTACTGATGAACGGACTTAGAGATTTTGAAATTGCACTAGTCTTAGCCAGTACTAAAACAAATATCGACCAACAGCTAAAGGAAATATTGAATAAATTAAATGCAAGATCTAAAACCGAAGCAGTTATCAATGCAATCAAACTTGGCGTCATCAGCTTGTCCTAATCAGTTATAATTCGTCTCTATGAAAGCTTTTATTACTTTTCTTACGGCATTGATCTTTTCTTTTCCATGCTTTGCAGCTGATACAAAAAAACTTACGGCAATAGTTCCAAAAGCAGATCTATCGGGTTCAGAATATAAATCACTAGAAAAATTTTCAACTCAATTAGGTAAAGAAATTAAAGTGAATTGGTTTCCAGCAAACTACGGTACTAATTTAAGAGCCGTAATTAAAGTACATTTAGCAGATGCAAAATTTGAATTAAGAGAGAGTAGTACAAATCTCGATTTTGATCAAACCTGTTTAACGGCAATGGAGCGTGTTCAAGGTCTGATTAATTATCCAAGCGATAAATATATTGAATTTCTTTTTGAATATAAGCCCCAAGCACAAAGAAGCAGCATGAGAATTCCTAATGGTAACTATCTTCGCTGGCCAGCTCAAATTGGTATGGGTTATTTAAGTAAGAAACTTGGCATGAATACCTTTGTACAAATACCTATTTATTAAGCTGGTATACTCAAAAGAGTATGCACTTGGACCTTACAGATTTAATTCAAACCATTGGCTATATAGGAATTTTTGCCATTATTTTTTCTGAGTCAGGAATTCTACTTGGCTTCTTCTTACCTGGTGATAGTTTACTTTTCACGGCAGGATTTTTAGCATCGCAGGGTCTTCTATCCTTACCAGTTTTGGTTATTGGCTGCTTTATTGCAGCTGTAGCAGGTGATAGCGTAGGTTATGCTTTTGGTAATAAAGTTGGGGTTAAATTATTTCAAAAAGAGGACTCTCTATTCTTTCATAAAAAGAACCTCATTAAGACTCAAGAATTTTATGAGAAACATGGCGCGAAGACAATAGTCCTAGCTAGATTCATACCTTTTATTAGAACTTTTGCACCAATTGTGGCAGGCATTGGCTCTATGCATTACTCTACTTTTATAAAATTCAATATACTCGGTGGCATACTTTGGGCTATAGGTTTAAACCTTGCAGGTTATTTCCTTGGTAGCTTGATTCCTGATGTTGATAAATATCTAATACCAATAGTATTAGGAATTATGTTTGTATCAGTATTACCACCAATGCTTCATGTTATTAAAGATCCCGAAGCTAAAGCAGCTATTGTGCAATTGATCAAAAATATTTTCAAGAAGAAGTAACTCTTCTCCAGAAGCTAGAAGAGAAATTAGGATCAATATACTGAGTAAATTCTTTGTACTGCGGGTAAGATTTTTCAAAAGTATCTAAGCTCATTAGTGCATCCTTAGCTGGATACAAAGCTCCACCAGCATCAAGAATCAATTTATCTAAATGACTTATGATTCTTTCTGTTTTCTCTTCTATATAAGGAAAGTCCATGGCTAAGGTAACGCCAGAGCGTGGGAAGGAAAGCATACCTGGTGATTTGATATCACCAAATACTTTCAATACTGAAAGGAAAGAACCATATTGATGCTTTTGCAGATATTCAAGAACTTCTTTAATAACTACTTTAGCTGAATCGAAAGGTACTACGAATTGATATTGAATAAAACCATTTTTGCCATAAACATTATTCCAGTTATTCACTCCATCCAGAGGATAAAAATATTTATCGTAATCAATTTTAGTGTTTTGATTTTTCAGATTATGTCCATAATAAAAAACTTCATTAAAAGCTTTCACCGTAAAAAAATTAATAAGCGAGCAGGGCAAAATATCTGGGACTGTTATTTTAGGCTTATTGATTAACCTAAGATCCCCATCATTAGAGTGATTTGCACGCATGAAAACACCACGTGCTAATTTTTTACCACTTGCAAGTGAATCAATCCAGGCAACTGTATATTCAAAATCTTTATCGGAGCTCTTACTTAAATCAAAGAATTCATCTAAGGATGAGAATTTGAATAATTGCATATCAAGGAAACTACTATTAACCGGTTTAAGTCTAATTGTTACATCTAACATTAATCCAGTTAAACCCAAGCCACCAATAGTTGCATTAAACAATGCAGAGCCAGATTTACATTCAATAATCTCACCATTTGATCTTAATAAAGTGAAGGCTAAAACATGATTACCAAAGCTTCCAGCACCATGATGATTCTTGCCATGAATATCATTAGCTACTGCTCCACCAAGAGTAACAAACTTAGTCCCAGGGCTCACTGGTAAAAACCAGCCACGTGGAAGGAAACTTTCTATTATATCGCCAAGGAGCACACCAGCACTAGCTTTCAAGATACCAGTATTTGAATCAAAATCAATAAATCTATCAAGATTTTTGGTTACAAGGATCATACCTTCTTCATTCAAACAGCTATCACCATAACTTCTGCCATTACCAAAAGGCAGATATGAAGTCTTTTCACTAAAGATCTGAGAATCAACAGCATCTTTTTGGAGAATCACAGCTTCTTGATCCACATACGGAAATTTACCCCATGACCTAAATATCATATTTAAATTCCATCATTGAATACAATAAACTATAAGCAAGACCAAAAGAAAAATCACAATGCTTACTGGATCTTTAATCGCAAATAGAACCGGGTCATCATGCATCTTTGCACGGTGTGTCAGAAGCCAAGCTCGACTAAACCAATAAAGACAAAGCAAACAAATTATAGATAGCAAATATGGATAATGATAAAGATTTTGAGCTTGATAACTATTTATGTAAAGAACTAGAATCAAAACTGAAATAAAGGAACTTGCAATTCCCAGCCCTGCAATTAATTCTGCATCAGATTTAATATAACCACGCGCAGAACTTTCCTTGTCTTCATATGGTGAGTTCACTAATTCAGCATATCTCTTCAAGAAAGCCAAGCTGAGAAATACAAAAATCGAGAAGGCAATAAACCAAAAACTTAGATCAACTGATGCAGCAACACCACCTGCAATAGTTCTAATAGCATAGAGTGAGGCAAGTAGAATACAGTCCAGGATTACGACTCGCTTCAAGAAGAACGAATAAAAAACTGTCAGAAAATAATAAAGTAATAGCACAGCAGTAAAAGCCATAGAGATACTTAGAGCGAATGCAAATGCGGCAAAAAGAAAAATTGGAATTAAAAGTAAAATACTTTTAATTGATACCAAACCGGCAGCAAGAGGACGCGAAGATTTAGATTTATGCAAGCGATCATCTTCAAGATCCAAAAGATCATTGAGCATATAAACACTTGAAGCACATAAACTAAAGGCAACAAAAGCAATCATTGCCTTAGTAACTAAATCAATATTATCAATTTGATGTGCAGCGATAATCGGGAAGAAGACCAAAAGATTTTTCACCCATTGATGAACTCTAATTTGTTTGATATATGACTTAAAATTAAATTTACGAACAGAAAATACATTGACTTTAGATTCACCCAAAAGTCTTTTAACTTTATCTGCTAATGCTCCAGAGCAATCAACCAAATTAGCTCTGGATGCATGTTTCCAAACTTCAACATCCATACCGGAGTCCCCAAAATATTCAAACCCCTGCTCTCCAAATTTCTCTATTAGTAATTTAGCCTTAGTTTTCGACATCAAATTAACTGTTTCATCCGAAGCAAAATACGATTTAATAAAAGAGAATTTGGAATATATTTGCTCAGCAAATTTCTCGTTGGCAGCTGTTGCTAAATATATTTCATGTTTTTGCGATTCAATAAAACTAATTAAATGATTATTATACGGAAGAGCATCAATATTAATTTCCACTCTAGATGCAATTTGGTGCTTAAGATTAGCTACGCCTTTCAACAACCAAAAAAAACATAGGAATATATAAAAGAAATTCTTCTTTAATAAAAGAATAAATGACTCATATAGCAAATCTGTTTTGATTAAAGTACCATCAAGATCAATTACTATAGGTGTTTGAGAATCGTCATCTAGATACATTACGAATTAACCTTCCATGCTCTGCATCAAAAATATAATCAATTTCTATTTTATTCCATAGCTTATAAGGGGACTCATTAGTATTGTTATAAGCATAACGAATTGGCACACCTTCATTGTTTTTAAGTGGATACTTCATTACAGGACTATGTAAAACATTCTTTATATTAGGCTCTCTACCTGGCATTAAACGCCAGTACATTTGCTGTGGGATCAGTATCGTTATTAATTTCTTGCCTTCAGCAGGTACTATATTAAATGGAACTGCTTGTTCGGCTTTATACAACTGCGCACTTGAAATTGCCTTATCGTAATGTAAATAACGGTACATTTGATATGAACCTAATAAACCAAGAAAAAATACTATCGCACAAATATAGCCCAAACGCTTATAGTTACTTGCATAGATCGCATAGATCATAATGATCAAAGGTGCCACCATGCCACGCAAATCTCTAAAATCATAGGCATCAAAGAACACAATCATTGAGCTAAAGTACAATAAAGCAATTAATGCAACAGCATAGTTATAGTTATTTTTTTCTTTATAACCCTTATAGATAAACCAGCCCATTAAAAAGACATAAACATACTTAGCAATAAAGTAATAACTATCAAAATAGAATTTGTAAAAATACAACTGTAAGTTATTAGAAATATTATCAGTAAGTAAGGTTAAAGCTCCTTGGACATCACCATTATGCAAAGCTTCAGGTATCTTAGTCATCACCAAACCAAAAAACTCAGCATGGCAAAGTTTGTTATAAAGAAAACCTAATGCCACTACAGCAAAAGACCAAGCAAATAATTTCAAAAACTCTTTTTTGTTAGTCGCAAGGAAAACCAATCCTAGAGCCGAAAGCGACCAACTATATCTAAATGCAGATGCTAAAACAATCAATAGCAAAAATTCCAATGTTCTTTTATTTACAGTTTTCTCATCAGGATTTCTATAAATCTCTATTAGTTTCAGTGCAATGAGATTAGCAAAAAATATATGAATTACTTCAGGAGTGTAATTAAAAGCATTCCAAAATACTAAGAAGAAAGAAAACTCGGTAACTATAATTCCAAATTTAGCTTGAAGATCCAAAAGTTTTGATTTAAATATCAAAACAATAGATGCAAATACTAGGAAAAAATTCAAATAGATAAAAACTAGAGGTTGGAAACCAAAGATTTTAAATAGTAATCCATAAATTACTGGATACATTGGTCCATGAACATCCGCACCAAAAACCTTAGCAAGATTCTCGTCATAGACCATAGCTTGCAAAAGATTATTTTCTGCAAAAGCTCGCGCTTGCATTACATAAACCATCTCATCGCTACGAGTTGCTAAATATTCTCCACTAAAGAAAATCTGCAAATAATGTGCAAGATAAAGTCCTGCAAGTACTAGGGCAAAAACGCCTAAAGCGATATTGATTTTTTTCGAGAAAAAACTGCTCACAGAACTATTATGACAGCTATCTATCTTTTATCAATCGAAGCGTAAGATCTTAAAGGCTCACCAGTATAAATCTGTCTTGGTCTGAAAATCTTATTAGCATCGCTGTCTCTTTGCTCTTTCCAATGAGCTAACCAGCCAGGAATTCTACCAAGTGCAAACATTACGGTAAACATATTCATTGGAATACCAAGTGCTCTGTAAATGATTCCAGAATAGAAGTCCACATTTGGATAAAGCTTTCTTTCTACGAAATAAGGATCTTTAAGAGCCTCTTCTTCAAGACCTCTTGCAATATCAAGCAGAGGATCTTTGATTCCCATTTTATTTAAAACAGTCTCGCAAGCTCCACGAAGGATCTTTGCTCTTGGATCAAAGTTTTTGTAAACTCTGTGACCAAAGCCCATCAATTTAATATTAGACTTTTTGTCTTTTACTTTTGATAAATAAGTTTTGTAGTCTTCACCACTAGCTTGGATTTGTTCAAGCATTTCAAGTACTGCTTGATTTGCGCCACCATGTAATGGACCCCAAAGAGCTGCAATACCAGCAGAAATCGCTGCATAAATACTTGCACCAGAACTTTGTACTGTACGAACAGTAGATGTAGAGCAGTTTTGCTCATGATCAGCATGAAGAATAAGTAATTGATTGATAACTTTTACTACATCTGGATCAATATGATAAGGCTCAGATGGAACCGCAAACATCATATTAAGGAAATTTGCACAGTAGCTAAGTGAATTATCAGGATAAACCAAAGGTTGACCAATAGATTTTTTGTAAGAAAATGCTGCAATAGTTCTTAGTTTGGAAAGGATTCTAGTGATATCCAAATGTAATTGTTCATCATCAGTAATGTCCTGTGATTCAGGATAGTAAGTAGAAAGTGAACAAGTCATCGAACTCAAAATCGCCATTGGATGAGAGTTGCTCGGGTAACCAGAAAAGAAATTTGTCATATCTTCATGAAGAAGAGAATGTCTAGTTAAACCTGTTGAGAATTTTTTTAGTTCTTCAGTAGTTGGTAAGTTGCCATATATCAATAGATATGCAACTTCTACGAAAGTAGATTTTTCTGCAAGGTCAGCTATGTCATAACCTCTATAACGAAGTATTCCTTGCTCACCATCGATAAATGCAATTGCACTCTTGCAAGACCCTGTGTTCATGAAGCCTTGGTCTAAAGTTATAAAACCTGTTTCGCCTCTTAGTTTAGAAATATCAATTGCCTTTTCGGCTTCAGTCCCTTCTATAATAGGGAGTTCGATTTGCTTTCCATTAATATTTAAGGTAGCAGTGTTAGTCGCAAGAGCTTGTGAGTTCATAACTATTTATCTTCCCACAACAATTTAGGTTTTAAACTCATGCTCTTAACTTTTTCACAATCCAGGATATTATATTAACTCTCGATGTTAAAAGGGCAAAGAAACGCAAGCAGCGAAGGCGCAACCAGGCACGGAGTGCCACAACCCTATATCATCCACTCAGCTATATCACGAGCAATGGTTTGTGTTATGTCATACCAAATCCAATCATGATCTGCACCCTTATATGTCTTAAAGGTTTTCTTTAGACTACCTATCTTCGCAAACATTTTTCTTTGAGTTGGATTATCCACAACTTTATCGTCTTCAATTTGAATCAATAAAGTAGGCAAATAAATATTAGAAATATTTTTCTCAGTCAAAGAGTGTAATTTTAAAATTTCAATAAGTAGGTTTTGTGTAACAGTACCAACTCTAAGTGGATCATTCATCGCAGGAGTATCTTTAGATTTTTCCGAAACTGGCATATCTAAAAAAACGTTTTGTCCACAGATTAATTTATCAAAAAAATATTTCCACAAAACACTAGCAACAAAAAGTGGATTGAATGTAGAACTAGCTCCTTTAAAACCAGGCACTGAAAGAATTAAATAGTCTTCTTGACTCATAAAAAAATTTAGATTAATGAAAAAAAAATGAAGTGAATTCATTTTCTTTTTCTCTCTCACTTATTTTCTCTCTTTTACTTATCCTCTCACTTATTTTCTTTCTCTTTTACTTATCCTCTCTCTCCCTTATTCTCTCTCTCTCACTTATTCTCTCTCTCTCACTTATTCTCTCTCTCTCACTTATCTCACTTATTCTC